>SLHB01000345.1 GCA_007136375.1 Candidatus Hydrogenedentota bacterium | reverse complement strand
TCTCGCGATCGAATCTGAAGAGAGCCACAGGTAAAGCGCCGGCCCGGCGAACTGAAATCGCACAAGAAGCGGCCGATGGCATGGCCGCTCCACCGATCAGCCAGAAAGACCCAGTATGCCGTGTGGATGCGGGGCTCAGATCTCGATGGCGTGTTCGTCCGACGCCTCTGCCACATTCTCATTGACCCGTCCGAATCCCCCAAAGTGTCTATCGCCACGCCTCGCGATTGCGCTTTCGTTTCGTCTTGAACGGGCCGGTGAGATAATTCACAATAGTCCTGATAGGGCGCGCCTGTTTCGGGGGAAACGAGACGAAGGCGCCACCGAATGGGGGACTTCCTCGCCATGTTGTGTCAACCCTGCCTAGACGCGCCCCCGAGCCCACCCGGAACAGGGAGGCCGTGCGCCTCCACCACATAGGGGGACGAATGATGTGTGAGTCCTGCTTTTCTGGCTCGATGAACCGGCGGCAATTCATGGCCACGGCCGGGGCGATGACGGCCGCGGGGCTCGTCGCGCCGGGCCGGACTACCGGCGCCGCGCCGAGCCAGCCCAAGGCCGCCCGCGGCAAGGTCCGGATCTGTACGTTGTTGGGCACCCCTGGTCCGCCGGATCGCGCATGGGACATCTGCGCGGACGATTTCGACACGATTCGAGCGAGGCTCGTCGAGATCGAGAACCGCCTCGGTAACGTGGAATTCATGGCGCGCCATGTCCGCAACGCGGACGAGGCCGCCAACCTGATGGAAGAAGCAGGCGAAGACGCGCCCGTCCTCGCCGTCTCCAGCGGGATCGGGTGGCTCATTGGGGTCATGCCGCCGGTGCTGGAGGCGAACCGGCCTGCCGCCGTCTATTCGTACCCTGGCAGCGGCCATGACTGGATGTACCCGCCCCGTTGGCGTGACCAGGGCCACCCTGTGACGCTGTTTTCCAGCAGCGATTACGGTGAGCTGGAACGGGCGGCGCGTCTGCTGCGCACGCCGGCGCTGATGAAGCAGAGCCGAGCCCTCCTGTTTCCCAACGCCCAGGGCACGCCGGCGTGTTGCGATCCGGCCCAGGTCAAGGAGAAGCTGGGGGCGGACGTGGTCGAGATCGATTACGCCCGCGTCGAGGACATCATCGACGGCCTCGATCCCGGGGCCGTCGAGGCGGATGCGGACCGCTGGATCAACGAAGCCCAGCGCGTGGTGGAGCCCTCGCGCAACGACGTGGTTATGGCCTCCCGTATGTGCCTGGCCTTGGACCAGCTTGTCGAGGAAGAGCAGGCCGACGCGATCACGGTGGGCGGTTGCCTGGGCTGGCTGGAGCGGGGCTTCCCGTGTCTGGCCTTCACCCGCCTGCGTGACCGAGGCATCCCCGCAGTGTGCGAGGGTGACATGGATTCGTTGTGGACCATGATGCTGTTCCAGTACGCCTTCGACTTGCCTGGTTTCCAGGGCAACAACTACATCGACACGGCCCAGAACTCCTTGTGGATCGCTCACTGCACGGGCGCGCTCAAGATGGATGGGCCTGATGGCGAAGTTGCGGAATACCTGTTGCGGGGGCATTCGGAAGTGGGCGGCGACGGCGCGGTGCCGGAGGCCCTGTACCGGGTGGGTCAGGAGATCACCCGCGCCAAGCTTGTCCACCTCAACACGTTCCTGCTTTCCAACGGCGTTATCGCCGAGGTCCCAGAAAAGTCCACCATTGCCTGCCGCACGCAGGTGCGCACGCAGGTGAATGACGCCGAGCGTATGGCCCGGACTTGGGGCGGGGGCGTGCTGGGGCCCGAGCACGGCATGATGACCATGCTGCACCGGGTCCTTTATTACGGCGATCACACCCGAGACGTCGAACACCTCGCCAACCTGCTGGATGTTGACGTCGTCATGGAGGGCTGACAGCGTGGCTCCGCGCCGGGAACACGGATCGAGCCTCCTCTGAAGATCGTGTGGCGGCGGCTGGAGACCGGGCGCGTTCCGGTCTCCAGCTTTGTCGCCAAGCACGGCGTCTTCGCCCGACGGCGCAGAGCTTTTATACGTCTGATAAGAGGAACTGTTAGTACATGGCCGTGTGGAGGGTCCGTGGAGCGCACTCCCAACTCCTATCCGAATCACAGGGACGGATCACAGGAACGATCTCGAGCTAAAGCCGTCTCGACAACGCCTGCCCCGTGTGCTACCGTTTCGTATAGGACACGTGAACGTCAGTAAACGGCCGCGCCGCCCCGATGCTTGGCGTCCGCAAGGAAACGGGGGACGAATCGGCGGCGCAAAGGCGAATGGAGGGGGTCATGAATCAAATTTCCCGGCGGAGTTTCCTGGCGGCGGGCGCTGCGGCGGCCGCGCCGTTGATCGTGCCTTCGCGAGTGTTGGGCCGGAACGGCAACCCAGGCCCGAACGAGCAGATCACCATAGGTTGCATCGGTCTCGGCGGGATGGGCAACAGCCACCGGGGCTGGCTCACCGACGCCGCGGACGACGCCCGGGTCCTCGCCTTATGCGATGTGGACGCGGAGCGGCTCCAAGCCGCGGCGGACTGGTACGACGACGGCCAGGTGGACACCTACACGGACTACCGGCATATCCTTGACCGGGACGACATCGACGCCGTGGTCATTGCCACGCCGGACCACAATCACGCGCCGCCGACTGTGTACGCCTGTTTGGCCGGCAAGGACGTGTATGTGGAGAAGCCCAGTTCCAAGACCATCGTAGAAGGCCAAGCGATCATCGCCGCGGTCCGCGAGACCGGGCGTATCGTGCAGGTGGGCAGCCAAGGCCGCTGCCTGAACCGGTTTCCTTCCATCTGCGAGTTCATCCGCAACGGCGATTTGGGCCACGTGCACGAGGTGGAGTGTTGGCATTACGAGAACCCCGAGGGCGGGAACAGCGAGGATCAAGAACCGCCCGAGCATCTCATTTGGGATAAGTGGGTGGGTCCGGCCCGGTGGCGCCCCTACAACCCGGACTGCATCGGCGGCAATCGCCGGTTCTTCCTGGACTTTGGCGGCGGCATGATATTCGACCGGGGCACGCATATCCTCAACGCCATGAGCTGGTTCCTCGATCTCGACGACACGGGGCCCACGAAGGTGACGGCGAGCGGCCGTCCGCCGAGCCATGGCAATTTCGATTGCCCCGTGACCATGTCCGTGACCTGGGAGTTTCCCCACCGGGATCTGGTGGTGCATTGGCGCCAGCCTGGCGTGGATCCCCAAAGTCCTGGTCAAGAGCGGCCTTATGGCGCCGTGTACCATGGCTCCCGAGGAAGCCTATCCGTCGACGGCGGCGACATCGGTGGGCGCGCCTGGCCCTGGCGCGAGGCCGAGGAATACGAGGCGCCCTCCGGCGGGTTCCAAGCGCCGCGGACGGAGCTTCACAGCCAGCCGGGCAACCGGCGGAACTGGCTCGATTGCATCAAGACCCGGGAGGAGCCCATCATGCCCGTCGGGCCCAGCCACCGGATCAACGCCCTGTGTATCTTGGGCAACCTGGCCTACCGCCTTGGCCGGCCCTTGGAGTGGGACTTCGAGAATGATCGCGTGGTGAACGACGACGAAGCGAACCGCTGGCTGCATGAACCCGGCCGCGGGCCGTGGCACGTCTGACGGCGGGCGCCAACCGGGGCAAGAGAAAGGGCGCGGAACAGGATGGACAAGCGAGAGCTTCCCCAGCGGAAGGTGGTGTTCGTCTGCGGCAACGTCCGCGAGCCCGGCAAGCGCGTGTGCTGCGGCGCCCAAGGCGGCCAAGCCTTCCGCGACAAGCTCAAGGCCCTGGTGAAGAAGCGGGGCCTGAAGGGCAAGATCCGCGTGAGCCAAAGCGGGTGCATGGACGTGTGCGAGGACGGCCCCAATATCATGATCTTTCCCGACAACGTCTGGTACAGCAACGTCGCGGAGGACGACCTCGAACCGCTGATTGACGCCCTGGAAGAAGCCCTCCGCGCCGAAGAGGCCGGCGTCTCCGGCGCGGAGTGACTCGCCCGTTATGCTGATCGCCTCGCGTTGAGCGCGGCCACGATGCGCTCCTTGTCCGGCGCCCCGCGAAAGGCGCCGGACGCGTCGCGATAGAGCCGGCAACAGTCCGCGCCGTTCTGACCGCGGGCGCCTCCCGCCACGTCCCGGCCGTTCACCAGGATGGTGGGCGAGCCGTAGTGGCGCACGTGGGGCGGGGCGCTCGCCGTCTTCCGGTCCCATTCGGTCCATTCAGGATCGAGCTGGGCCTCCGTGAAGGCCTCGCGCAACGCCTTTCGCGCCGCTTCGATGTTGGGGCAGTCGGCGTCGTACACCAGTTCGACATGGGGCATACCCGGCACTCCTCTATTTCACTCCGTAGCGAAGCCTCACAGCATGGCCATGACGTAAGCGAATGCCCGGCTCACCGGAAAGTCTCCCGGGTAGCGTTGAAAACTTACGTGGCCGTCCATATATAAAACGTTGGCGCCGCCCGGAATGTGATTGTATTCCTCGGGGATCGTGCTCAGCATGTCGAACATCACGGGAACCGTGCTCTGGGCTTGCGCGCCCGCGCCCGGATTGTTGATGTCCGTGATGAAGAACCGCTCGATCCCCTCCCGCATCCGGGGCACGGTCATCCGGCCAAGGTCCTCGTGGATGAACGTCACATCGCGGTCGTACCGGGTGACATCGCCCATGGCGGATTCCGTGAGCATCGTCACGATGGCCTGGATGAACGCCGGGGAAACAACCGCGCCCACGGGACCCTGTCCCGCCGGCCACGGATCGTTCTCCGAGGCGCCCACGCGGGTAAACACGTCCTCGCCGGTTAAGGCCCAGCCGACATAGGCGTAGGACAAGGGGTTGATGGCGCAGGGGTCGATGGGATTCGCGGGATCGCCGTAAAGATTCCACCGGCCCAGCTCGACTTCGCTTCGGGTGCGCGGGCTTGACGGGCAGATAAGCACGTCCGTGTCGGAGAGATAATCCGGATACACGGCCGGGCCGTCAAAGATGAATTCTCCGTCGCCGCCTTCCATGGGCGGGATGTGGGGATTCGGCATGCTGCACGGATCGGGGAAGAATTCGCCCTCGGTCATGTCGTAGGACGTCAGCCGCATCATCGGGGGATACAGGCCCTTGGCCTCGTTTGCGTACATCTTCATGACCGTTCCAAGCTGCCGGAGATTGTTGACGCAACTGGCCCGCCGCGCCGCTTCCCGCGCCCGCGCGAGGGCCGGCAAGAGGATGGCGGCGAGTATCCCAATAATCGCGATGACCACGAGGAGTTCGATCAGGGTGAAGCCCCGTTTGCCCTTGGTAAACATGGGTGTTCCTCCGTTCGGTTGTGAACCAGCGCTTCATGACTCCCGTGTTCCGTGCGTCCTGCAGGGGTGTTCTTGCCATCCCAGCCCTTGGGCCGGGGCGAGCGCCCCTTCGCATGGTTGCTTCCGTGGGTAGTGGTGTGTGATTCACCTCCCGGGACAAAGCCCTCTGCGGTCTGTGCCGACGGCCTTTGTCCATATATGCGTTTTTTCGGGACGCATCGATCGCCCGGCGTCTGGAGCGGGCGGAACGCGGCGATAATTCAAACGCCGCCCCTCCGTAAGAAAAGACGCGTGAAGACAAGCTGGCTTGCGCTTGTCCCCGCGCGTTTTCATGGAGCCCACGGCGGGGCGCCAACGTGCTGTGAGACGGCGTCGTCGATCATGCGTTGCAGGGAGTCTTGCGACGGCTGGCCGCCAGATTGACGCACTCCTGCATCCCCGAGGGGGTGACCCCTTGCGGCTTTCATGCAGGCTTGGCGCTCTTCCAGGGCGTTTGCCGGGGCGGGCGCGGAGGCGCTCATGCTCCTGACGTGTTTCATTCGTGTTCACCTCCTTGTCCGCTAGCGTCGTAGAGTCGGAGGGAGCGTGGTTCTGCCGGATAAAAATCATAGTTTAACGAGTTTATGGTGTTTCTCGAATTGTATCAACAAAAGTTTTTTGGCAAAAAAGGGGCTGGTGTTTGTTCGGCGGGCGAGGGGAGGCGAAGACGTGGAAACAGCACAAGGGCGTCCTTACTGTAGTGGGCACGGAGATCCGCTTCGTGCGCGCCACCGAATTCGCCAGGGGCAACCTCAACCTGTCCAACTGCCGCTGTACGCACAATGTAGCCTTCCGCCTATTCTTGTCTGTCTATCGTCGGAAGGGGAAGGGACCCCACCCTAACAAACGACGCGCGGAGACAAGCTGACCTGTGCTTGTCCCCGCGCGTTCCGTGAATGGGGGCCGATACGGCCCGGTTGGCTTTGACGGGCTCACCAACGCCCGGCCGCCACGGGAAGGTCAGGCCGGCTGCGATGGTGACGTAAGGCCGTTAGCAACCATCGTCACAACAGGCGCCACAGCATCCAGGGCAATCGTCTTCCGCCGCGGTTTCCGCTTCCGTGAGCGCGGAAAGGGCCGCGAGCAAACTTCCAGTGAGTGTTTGCATTTCCATTCACCTCCTTTCTGAGTCAGGTATAGTCCGCACTGGTTCGCGCGCCCCGGATGGGGCGGACGCGCCAGGGAACAGCGTCATTCACTTCTCCTCTCTGTCCCATCCGGCTCGCTCGTTTTCATGGCGGCGAGGATGGGACAGTCCGAAGCCGGGGAGGCGGGTTTGCACTCGGCCTCGCACATCTCCACAAGATCGGCAAGGACGGAGCGCATCCGCGATAAGCTCGCCATCTTCTCATCAATGTCCGCGATCTTGTGTTGGGCGTAGGCCTTCACCTCCGAGCATTCTGCTTCATTGTTGATTCGCAACCCGAGCAATCCCCGGATTTCTTCGAGGGCAAACCCAAGTTCCTGGGCTTTGCGAATGAATCGGAGACGTTCCACGTCTTCGTCGGTGTAAATCCGGTAGCCCGCCTCGGTTCGCATGGACGGCTTCAGCAGGCCCACGCGTTCGTAGTAGCGCATGGTCTCCGGCTTGACCCCGCCGCGTTGCGCCGCCTTGCCAATGGTCAACGTTTCCATCCCGGCTTCCTCCGCTCTCTAGTCGGCATGGTAATGATAAACCTTGTACCTAAGTGCAAGGTCAAGGGCCATACTCGGCTTTTTCGAACGCCGGCTGGCATTCCATAGCGTAAGCACGCGCAAACCTGACGCC
>SLHB01000154.1 GCA_007136375.1 Candidatus Hydrogenedentota bacterium | reverse complement strand
CCCGTGACGCCATCCTCCACGATCCGTTGCAACCCGCCCACCCGGCTCGCGACAACGGGCAATCCCGCCGCCATAGCCTCCACGGCGGCCAAGCCAAAGGGCTCTTCCCATACCGAAGGAACAACACAGACATGAGCCTGGCGGTAAAGCTCCATGATGCCCTGGTGATCGCGCCAGCCCACGGCCTTCACCACGTCCGGTCCGGGCGGTTGGGCGTCCGCCGTGACCCAGACCTCGAAGCCGTCCCGCCGCTTCGCCAAGCGCGAGGCGGCCTCCTGCAGCACGCCCAGCCCTTTCGCGGGATCGTCCACCCGCCCGGTCATGAGAAAGATCGTCTTGCCGCGGCTATCGGCGCCGCCAGGATCGTTCTCGCAACGCAACGCCTTCGTGTCGGCTCCGCCGGGAACTTCGATTACGGCGGGACTCCATCCGGCGAAATGGCGGGCCATGATCGGGTTGGACACGATGACCGTGCGGGCCGCGCCAATGGCCTGGATCGTCTGACTGTAGAAGGCGGGCGCGTAGGCCTTGCATGTCAGATACTCGCTGACGTACGGCCCAGGGCGGCCGCTGGCGATCTCCCGGCTTCGGGATTCAAGGGTGCAACGGCGGCACACGTCCGGCTCGCGGAGGTAGTTGTGGGGACACGGCTTGCCGTCCAGAAAAAGGCGGAAGTCCCGGGGACAGACCCCTTCGTAGGCGTAGTAGCGCAGCGCCATGGGGTAGTCCCTGAAGGCGTTCGCGACGAAGATCTTGAGAAAGAACCCAAAGGCGATCAACACGGCGTCCGGGCTCCATGCGTCGACGGCCTTCCGGCAAATCTCCGCGATTCGTTCCGGATCCGTCCGGACTTCCGGACCGAATTCGAGAAATTCCAGGGGAAACGGCACCCGATCCGCGTCGATTCCACCCTGTTCCCAGGACGCGTCCCGCGCACCGCCGGCGAAGAGCCGGACTTCGTGGCCAAGGCATCGCAGGCCCTTTACGACGTGGTAGAGGTCGATTTCCGCGCCGCCGAGGGGCGGCCACGAGAACTGGAGGTCCACAACGGCCAGGCGCACGGCGCGCCTCCTACCGGCGCGGCAAGCGGGGACCGGTGCGGTCCAGCTTGTCCACCTCGCCCGGCATGGGCACGCGGTGAAAGCGCACCCGGCACCACCAATAAAGGTAGCTCAGGCGGCCTTTGAGGGCGCGCCCCGCAATGGCCAACACCGCGCCGGGAAGCGTGCGGGCGAGGGGGATGATCCGGCTTTCATAGGTCCAGCACTGGGGCCGCCGCGCGCCGCTCATGCTGGCGATAAGGCGGAGCCGCGGGCTCGGGTACATAGTGACGAACACATCGAACCGTTCCGCGCGGATCTGGCGGACCAGGTCCCGGAGGCGGCCCGGCTCCCGGATGGGGTAGTGGGCGTGTGGCTGCTCCAGAACGGCGTCGGCCAGGCTGGCCTCCAGCTCGTTCAGGCTATGGTGTTGCGGTGTGATGACGGTGACATGGGCTTCGGGATGGCGCCGGCGCAGCTCTTGCAGCCGCGCCGCCAAGCCGCTCCCGTCGCTGTAGAACACGCCCGCCTTCTTGACTTCGCTCATTGAAGCGCCCGTTCCAACAGGGGTGGATAGTGGGTGTCGACGATCCGCCGCCAATCGTATTCGGCTTCGGCGATTTCGCGGGAGCGCCGCCCCATGCGGCGCAGTTCCCCGGGGTCATCGAGCAGCCGATTCAAAAGAAGCGCAAGCCCCGCGCTGGACTCGCGCTCGAAGAGGTGGCCCGTTTCGCCGGGCCGCACAATGTGTTGGAGGCCGCCCACGCGGCTGGCTACCACCGGACGTCCCGCCGCCATGGCTTCCACCGCCACCAAGCCGTAGGGCTCGTCCCATACGCTGGGAATCGCCACGATGTCCGCTTGCCGGTAGAGATCGCGCACTCCCTCGGGATCCAGCCAGCCACGGGGCTTATACCATGGCTTCCCCACGGGATCGTCCAGTCCAGTAACCCATACTACGAAATCGGACCGCCATTCGGCAAGGGCCGCGCAGGCGTGGACCAGCACGTCCAGGCCCTTGAGCGGATCGTCCGCGCGCCCGCTCATGAGGATCACCTTCCGCTCGTTGGGCGCCTTCTCCTCCAAGGGAACATAGGGATCGTAGTCGGACAGGGTCACACCACCGGGAACCACGCACGCGTATGGACAGAAGTCCCTGACACGCTCAACGGCCATGGCGTTGTTCACGATAACCACGCGGCACTTGGACAACGCCCGGGTGAACACGGAATGATAACCTGGCGTCAACGCGCCGGAGCGAAGCAGTTCGCTGCCATAGGGCGTCCATTCGCCCGTGCTCAGGTGAGGCCCCCAAAGATCCAGGGCGCAGGCCCGGCACACGTTGGGCGTCCGCAGGTAGTCGTTGGGACAGGTCTGCCCTTCCAGAAAGAGCCAGAAGTTGCGCAGGCACAAGTGCTCGTACATGTAGTAGCGGCAGATGATGGGATACCCGTTCAAGGCGTGGATCAGGTGTGGCTTAAAGTAGCGGCCAAAGCCCACGAAGGCCACGTCTGGCCGCCAATCGTCGATGGCCCGGCGGAAGGCGCGGCACAGGCGTTGCGCGGTCACCTTCTCCCAGACAAAGGGCAAGGGCGTGGCGGGATAGGGAAGCGCCGCCGGATCGAAGTGGCCGTGCCGCCACAGATCCTCGTATACCGGCGCGAAGAGCCGCACGTCATACCCCGAGCGCTGCAACGCGGACATGGTGTGGTGCAGATCCACTTGCGCGCCACCGGGAGGCGGCCAAGAGAAGCCCATGTCGCAGAAAGCTATGCGCACGGGCGGAATCTCCTGAGAACCGCGCTAAAAATAGGGACGCGCGCAACCGCGCCGGGTCTGCAATACATTGTCATCGGTGTTCGGAAAATGCGGCTGACGCCGTCATGGGTTCGCATTGACGCCTGGGTAAACACAGGAATCCCGCTAGGCGGCGATCCGTTCAAGGAGCGGCAAGTAGTCCCGCTCGATGATGCGGCGCCATGTGTGCTCTTGCTCGGCGATTTCACGTCCACGCGCGCCCATCCGCGCGCGGAGTTCGGGGCGGTCCAGCAAGTGGTTCAGGTAAAAGGCCAGGCTCGCGCTGGACTCCCTGTGGAACAGATAGCCCGTCTCCCCTTCGCGGACAATGGCTTGCAAGCCGCCGACCCGGCTCGCCACGAGGGGGCGCCCCGCGGCCATGGCCTCCACGCCCACGAGGCCATAGGGCTCGTCCCACACGCTGGGAACGACGACGATATCCGCTTGCCGGTAGAGATCCCTGACGCCCCGGCGATCTCGCCAACCCAGGGGCTTGTACCACGGCTGCTCCAACCGGTCTTCCGTCTCGGTGACCCACACTTCGAAATCGGAGCGCCACTCGGCGAGGGCCTCGGCCGTCCGGGCGAGGATGTCCAACCCCTTCAGCGGATCGCTCGCCCGGCCCGGCATGAAGATGGCCGCGCGCTCCCGTTCCTCCCGGTCGCGCAAGGGTTCGTGCTCGAATTGCTCCACGGACACGCCGCCCGGTATGACGTGCGTCTCTTGGCAATACCCCTCAAGCCGCTCCTTCGCCAACGCGTTATTCACGACGACCGCCCGGCACTGCGCCAAGGCGCGGAGGAACAGCCCATGGTACGCGGGCGCCAGGGCCCGGGACCGGAGCAGCTCGTAACCGAAAGGATCGGGCTCTCCCGTGGGTATCTTGTCCCGCCACCCCATCAGGGCGCAACGGCGGCACACGTTGGGCGTCCGCGGGAAATCGTTGGGACAGGTCTGGTCTTCCTTGAACAACGTAAACCCCCGGAGGCAAAGATTCTCGTACATGTAGTACCTGGAAACGATGGGATACTCGGCCAAGGCCTCAATCACGTAGGGCTTGAAGTAGTGGCCGAGGCCAAAGTAGACCAAGTCGGGCCGCCAGGGCCGGATGTAACGCACGAAGAGGTCCGCCAGCTTCGTGCCGGTGAGCCGCGCCCATGTAGCGGGCATGGGCGTGGCCGGAAAAGCCAGAGCCGCCGGGTCGAAACTCTCATGCCACCAAAAGTCGTCGTACGCGGGGGCGAAGAGATGGACTTCGTGGCCCGCCTCCTGCAACCCAAGGGCGGTGTTGTACACGTTGACTTGGGCGCCGCCCTGAGGCGGCCACGAGAAGCTCAAGTCGGCAAAGGCTATCCGCATCTTCCGTCCCATGAACGCCGCGCTCCCTTGGCCCCCGTTTCTGCCCCCTTATGCATCACGGTCCAGCGATGCGGGCGGCGCCGTCCGCGGCGACCCGCTCTAGCAGCGGCGGATAGTGATCGTCGATGATCTGCTGCCAGTCGTACTCCGCCTCGGCGATCTCCCGGCCGCGGCGGCCCATGCGCTGGCGCTCCGCCGGGTCGTCCAGCAGGCGCTCCAGATACAGGGCAAGCTCCGCCGAGGCCTCCGCTTCGAAAAGGCAGCCCGTCTCGCCGTGGCGCACGATGGTTTGCAGTCCGCCCACCCGGCTCGCGAGCACGGGGCGTCCCGCCGCCATGCCTTCCACGGCCACGAGGCCATAGGGCTCTTGCCAAATGCTTGGGGCCACGACGAGATCCGCCTCCCGGTACAACTCCACGACCTCGCTGTGGTTCCGCCAGCCGCAAGCCTTGAACCAGGGTTCGCCCACGGGGTCCTCGTCGCCGGTGACCCAGATCTCGAAATCGGAGCGGAAACGCGACAAGGCCTTCCCGGCCCAGACGAGAACATCCATGCCCTTGAGCGGCCGATCCGTCCGGCCGGTCATCAGGATGACGGTCCGCTCGCGGTCCGGCCGCTCTTCCAGCGGCAGCCAACCGGCGTAGTCCTCCATCATAACACCACCCGGCACGACGCAGGCGTAGGGGCAGTAATCCTCGATGCGCGCGACCGCCATGGGATTGTTCACGATGACGGCGTCGCACTTCCGTAACGCGCCCATGAACAGGCGGTGATAGCCCGGGGACAGGGCGCCCGCGCGAAGCAGTTCGGCGATGTACGGCGTCTGCGGCCCCGTCCGGACGATCTCGCCGCCCCAACATTCCATGGCGCAACTCCGGCAGACGTTGGGCGTGCGGGGAAAGTCATTCGGGCAGGTCTGCCACTCCCGGTACAAGTAGAAGTCCCGGATGCAGATGTGCTCGTACATGTAGTAGCGCGAGATGAGGGGGTAATGGGCCAGCGCTTCGATGATGTAGGGCTTGAAATAGCGCGCGAAGCCCAGGAACACCACGTCGGGCGCCCACGCGTCCACCTGAGTCCGAAGGGTCTTCGCCAGCCGGTTCGGCGTCACGGCGTCCCACGGAATGGACGGGGACGTGGAAGGAAACGGCAGTGCGCCGGGATCGAAGCCGCCGTGCCGCCAGGTGTCGGGATAGGATGGCGCGAAGAGATGGACATCATGGCCCTGGTTCTGAAGGCCGTTGATCGTGTAGTAGAGATCCGCTTGCGCGCCGCCCGGGGGCGGCCACGCGAAGAGCAAATCCACAAAGGCGATCCGCATTACGGCAAATCCCGCGCCGGCGTCCCGGCTGTCGCCTCGCGGCTCACAAGTGCCCCGTCGCGCCGAACCACTGGCTGCCGCCGTGGTCCAAGTGCAGCACGGGCCGCTCGATCCACACCACGGGGCCGAAGTGCTGGTTCATCTCGATGGAGAACTCCCAATCCGCGCCCTCGAAGTGCTCGTACTCGTGGTACTGCACCGTGTCGAAGCAGTATCGCCGGAAGCACTGGCAGAAACCCACGGGGAGGGTCCCCCCTTCCCGCGCTTCTTGGAAGCGGGACTCGCCCGGGCCGGGCAGCAGTTCGTCCCAGTCGCGCCAGGGCGTGGCCTCGCCCAGGAGGATCCGGGCGGTCGTCTCCCGGGTCAACATCTTCCGCCCCTTCGGCGCCACAAACTTGGCTTCGGGCGGCAGTTCGAGCAAACCCGCGACAAAACCGGGGTGCAGGAGGATGTCCGAATCGAGAATGACAATCCAATCGCCAGAGGACCGGGCCACGGACTCGTTGATGATGAGGCCTTTCGCCTTGGCCCGTTGCTCGGGGAAGCCCGACCGCACGATGCGCAAGTCCGGGTAGGTGAACTGCATGGAGTTGATGACGTCGTCCGTGGCGTCCACGCCGGGGACGTAACCCACGACAACCTCCATGTCTCCGTGCTCCACGCCAGTCTGGTGGGCGATGCTTTGCAGCACGGCTTGGAGCCGCCGGGTAAAGCGGGTGCTCACGATGATGAAGGACACCTGGGGCTTGCGGGCGGGCGGTTCGTCCGCGGAGACGCCCTCCCAGACTTGGAGATTCTGGGTGCAGACGGACTCGTCGATATTCCACAGGCTGAACCGGAGCTGACACACCGTGGGCAGCCGGACAGGGGCGTAGAAGGATCCCTCGAACTCCACGGGCGTCATGGGCGCGCCGTCCCGCAGCAGCACATACCTGCCATCCTCGGCGACATGGAGAACGATCCGGTGCGAGAAGGCGTCCATCCGGCACACGATGCGGATGGCCCGGCCCACGGCGAAGCCCACATAGTCAGCGATGCCCCCGCCGAACATGGCGGAGACGGTAAAGGGCGCGTGGCCCCAGTGGAAGAGGGTGCTGCGCGTCTCGCCCGCCGTCATCGAGTGCCAGCGGATGGCGCCGGGCATGCGGACGTGAAAGCCTTGCTCGGCCAAAACGCGATCCCGGCCGAACTCGTGGGTAGGCGGCGTATCCGTGATGAGTTGATTCGCTTCGCGGGCCAAGGCGAGCCAGTCCTCGCGGACGCCGAGGCGCGCGCTGTCGATGGCGTCGTAGTGCTTGGGCTGGTCCGCCGTCAACGCCAACGCCGAGGCCACGGGCTCGCCCTCCTGCGCCGTGATGGACAGGCCCGGCAAGGCGCGCCGGAAGGCTTTCGTATCCCGGTCGCACACGCGCCTGAACCGGCAGGCGCCGCAGATGGGCCCCAAAGCCTTTGCCTTCGCCGCCAACGCCTGGGTCACCGCCTCCTCGTAGGAAGGCTCGGCGGCGGGATCCTTCGCCTTCGGGCCGCCGATGACGCCCCGTTCCCGGCCGCGGATGAGCTTGCGCCCGAACATCACGACCCGGCGCAGGAACTGACGCTTCGTCACCAGGTGCTCCAGCACCCATTCGTCAGCGGGGTTTCTCAGATGCGTGTAGCGGCCGAGCATCGCCGTGACGATGGCGGCGGCCGCGGGCGGGGTCCTGCCGAACAGGAGTTCGGCGAGGTCGTACGAGGGCTTCGTGTATTGCTGATGGTCCAGGAAGTAGAGGGCGCTGTTGCCGGCGCGGCCGAGGTTGTCGGCGTCGACCCAACACAAGGGCGCCCCGTAGAGGTTCGCCTCAACGCCCGCGTCGGCGAAGGCCCGGACCAACCGGTTCATCCGCTCCGCGGCGCGCCGGCTCCCCTCGGCGCCGCCGGCGCCCTTTGTCTTCGGCAGAAAGGCGTCTGCCAGGATGACGTTGGCGGCGGTCACGCCCTTCGCGGCCATGGCGGCGGCGTAGGCTTCCGCGTCGAAGTCCTCGGGAAAGGGGGGTTGCACCTGGATCCGCGAGGGCAGATCCGCGTCCCGCGCGGCGTCCAACCAGGCCGCGGCGTGGGCCGCAGCCGCGCCGTTCTGCGCGAGGAACACGCCCGCAAGGCCAAAGCCGCGGAGCCGGGCCAGATCGGGCGGCGGCGCCGTAGCGTCGGTTCGCAACGAAACCGCCAAGTGAAGGGGCACGGAGATGCGCGGATCGTATACGTCGGCGCAGAAACGGACGAGATCCTCGAAGAATCGCGGAACCGCGCCATGGACAAGAAGATCCGCCTTTTCCGTTTTGTAGACCGTGCGGTTGAGGCGCAACCAGCGGGCGAGCTGCGTAAAGCCGAAGGGCTTGCCCTTGCGATTGTGGAGCGTTACGAGGCCCCGGACAGGGGGAATGCGCTCATGTAGGGCGACGGTTTTCACGACGGGACGGCGTTTCCACGCGATGAGGCGTATCCGCTTCGGGCGGCGCGGAGCCGCGCCCCGGCCGCGGATGCGCTGGGCCGGAGCCTTTGCTTCCGGGAAAGCTCATGGCGCCGCCAAGAATATGGGCCAAACACGTGGAATATGACTGGAATCTCCTGGAAAACCGCTGAATTGCGGCGAATTCGAAGGACTGGAACGGCGCGCGGCCGGCCCGCCCATCCGTGGAGAGTCTAGGGCGCCGTTCCCGTTCCCGTCAAGCCGGTTCCCTCACTCCACGGCGGGGCGGTATAATGATCACCGCCCGGCCCCGGACCGCGCGCCGGGGGACATGGACCGGGACGGGCGGCGAATACACCAGCAGACGCCCGCCCCTTCCCCGCGCGACGCTACGGCAGTGTCCGGCTGGATCAAACGAGGTATCCCCGCACGATGACATATGATACGCACAACGCGCCAGCGCCCCGTCCGCGTAGCGGCAACGGCTTGACGGGCAGCCTTACCCAACGCGTCCTCGGGTGGCTGCTCCTCATCTCCCTCGCGCCCCTTGTCGTAATGGCCGCGCAGGGCTACCACTGCGCGTCTCAGGCCGTTACGGAGAAGACGGAGAACCACATCCACGCCGTACTGCAGGCGCGCCACGCCCTGCTGGATCATTGGCTCCTCGAACGGCGCAATGAACTGGAGCTGTTGGCGGCCGCGCCGGTGATGCGGCAGGTCTGCGGCCACGAGGGCGATCCTCCTGGCGACGCGGTCCGCGCCGAAATCGCCGGCATGCTCAACGCCGTGGACCGGGACGGAAGCGCCCACCTCGCCCTGGCGGTCTACGGCGCCGGCGGCGAACGCATGGCGCGGAGCAGCGGCACGGCCGCCGACCCCCGGGAGTGGTTCGAGCGGCCCGCGGGCCTTGGTGGACCGCCCGGCCACGTCTACCGGGGGTTGACACGCCAACTGGACGGTCAGACGGGCCTGGGGCTGGCGCGGCCCATCTTCGCGGAGGACGGCCATCACGTGGGCACGATTGTGGCCGTGGCCAACGTTACGGGCAGCCTGGAGCCGCTCTTGCAGGCGCGGGCGGGCATGGGCGATACGGGCCGGGCCTATCTTGTGTCGCCAGATTTCGAAACGCTCACGGCGCCCTTCGCGGGGACCCAGACGCAGACGGCGGGACGGGAAGCCTTGGAGACCCTGCGCGCCAGCCCGGGACAGGTCATGGAATACGAGGCCCCCAACGGCGGGCGTGTCCTCGGCGCGGCGATCGCCGATCCAAGCACGGAGTGGATGCTCACGGTCGAGATGGACCACGGGGAAGCAATGGCGTGGCTGAGCATTCTCGCGTGGCGCGCCGCGCTCACGGGCGCCGCCACGCTGGCCGTCCTGATTCTTGCGGCCTTGCTGGTATCGGACCGGCTCGGCCAGCCCCTCCGGGAGCTGACCCGCGTCGCCCGCCTCATTCAGGGCGGGCGCTCGGGCGAACGGGTCGGCCCCATGGCGGGCGGCGACGCCGAGGAGGTGCGCCACGCCTTCAACAGCATGCTCGACGAGCTCCAGCGGAAACAGGAGGAGTTGGTCCAGACGGCCACGCTGGCCTCCATCGGCGAACTGAGCTCGAGTATCGTCCATGAAATGCGGAATCCCTTGTCCTCCATCAAAATGAACATGCAGGCGCTGGACCGCGCCGTGCGGGACGACGCCGCGTTGAACGAGCTCGCGGGCATCACCCGGGGCCAGGTCCACCGGCTGGAGGCCATGCTCGACGACTTGCTCCAGTACGGACGCCCCGTTGAGATTCAGCGCGAACCGGCGTCCTTCGCCGCCCTCGCCGAGGATGTGCTCCATCAGGTCGCCGGCGCCATGGAAGAGCGGAACGTTCGCGTCGAGGTGGACAATGGCCTGAATGGCGCGGAGCTGTGGGTGGACCGCGAGCAAGTGTGCCGGGCCTTGACGAATGTCGTGCTCAACGCCGTCCAAGCCACGCCGGAAGGCGGCCAGGTGTGGCTCTGCGCCCGGCCCGAAAGCAGCGGCGTCCTCCTGGAGGTCCGCGACACCGGCCCCGGCTTTGGCGACGAAGCGCGGCGGCGCCTGTTCAAACCCTTCTTCACAACCAAGCCCAACGGCACGGGCCTGGGCCTGGCGAACGTGCGCAAGATCGCCGAACTCCATGGCGGACGGGTGGAGGCGCGCAATGCGCCGGACGGCGGCGCGGCCGTCTCCCTCTTGCTCCCGGCCGCGGAGGCTTCCGGGGCGGCGGCATGAAGGCCGTCATCATCGACGACGACCAAGCCCTGTGCCGCTCCCTCCAGATCCACCTCGACCGGGAGGGGCACGAAGCGCGCGTCGCCCACACGGCCGCCGATGGCCTGGCGCTGCTGGACGCGGAACGGCCCGACGTCGCCTTCATCGACCTGAAGCTCCCCGACCAGACCGGACTGGAGATCCTCCGCGCGCTGCAAGAGCGGCAGCCCACATGCCTGGGCGTCATGATCACGGGCACGCAAGACACCAAGGCGACCATTGAGGCCGTGCGGCTGGGCGCCTTCGATTACATCCGTAAGCCTTTGGATCTCGACGCGGTCATGGTCACCCTGGAGAAGGCGCTGCGGAAGCGGCCCGCCAAGGCCGCCCAGGGCGCGGAAGACTTCGGCGAGGCCAACCCCCACGAGATCGTGGGCGCCGATCCGGCCATTGTCGAGGTCATCAAGCAGGTGGGGCGGCTCAGCCAGAATCAGGTGCCGGTCCTTATTCAAGGGGAAAGCGGGACGGGCAAGGAGCTCGTGGCCCGGGCCCTCCATGAAGCGGCCGCGCCGGACCAGCCCTTCGTCGCCATCAACTGCTCGGCCATCGTGCCGGCCCTGATGGAGAGCGAACTCTTCGGCCACGTTCGCGGCGCTTTCACCGGAGCGGACCGGGACAAACGCGGCCGCTTGGAGGAAGCCGGCGAAGGCGTCATGTTCTTCGACGAAATCGGCGACATGTCGTTGGCCTTGCAGGCGAAACTGCTGCGGGCCCTGCAGGAGCGGAGCTTCGAGCGCGTGGGCTCCGCGGCGCCCGTGCCTTTGCGCGCCCGGGTCGTCGCGGCGACCCATCGGGACCTAAGCGCCCTCGTGGCGGAAGGCGCCTTCCGCGAGGACCTCTACTACCGGCTGGCCGTGAGCCACATCCGCGTCCCGCCCCTCCGCGAGCGGCGGGGGGATTTTCCCATCCTGGCGCGCCACCTCCTCGCCCAGATCAGCCGGGATCTGAACGTGGCCATCACGGGCCTGGAGGAAGCAGCCATCGCCCAGCTTCAGACCCACTCCTGGCCGGGCAACGTGCGGGAGATGGAGAACGCCCTGACTCGCGCCGCGCTCATGAGCCGGGAGAGCGTGTTGACTCAAGGCGTCATCGCCGCCGCCATGGCGGAGCCCGCCTCCCGCGGCGCGGCGGCGCCCACGGACATCAAGCCCCTGAGCGAAGCCGAGCGCGACCACATCGAACAAGCCCTCCACGCGACGAACTGGAATATCACGCGCACCGCCAAGCTCCTGGAAGTCTCGCCCACAACCCTGCGCAAGAAAATCGGCGACTTCGGCCTCGCCCACCCCGGCGCCTGAACCCCTGGGGGTAGAGCGGCAGAATCTCCCGGCTCCGGACTTGGCGTGTGGCCCTGAGGAGCGGCTCAAGACTCGCCGTTGCCCGCGGCGGGCGGGCGCGCGCCGTGGCCGAGGACGTCGGCGATGACGTAGGGCGGATGCTTGCGCACTTCGCCATAGATCCGGCCGATGTATTCGCCGAGCACGCCAATCGCGGCAAGTTGCAAGGCCCCCACGAAACTCAGCACGGCGCCATAAACCAGCAGCTCAGCGCCGGCCCAGCCGTCGCGCGCAAAGAGGACGGCGGCCGCAACGGCGAGGAGCAGCGCCGCCCCAAACACGACGGCGGCCGCGGCGAAACTCAGGTACAAGGGCCGCACGGAAAACGCGACGACAAACTGCAACACGTTGTGCACACGCTTGCGCACGGAATAGCGATCCAGGCCGTGGGGACCGTCTTCACACACGACGGGCACGGAGGCGTGGCGGCCGTGGGCGAGCCAGGTGAACAACCCCTTGAGGTCGCGGGCGTGCTCGTTGTAGTGATTCGCGGTGCGGACCAGCCGCTCGTTCAGCACGAGCAAGTTCGCGGTCCGGTCCGGGGGTGCGAAACCCGTAAGACGCTTGACGAGCATCCGCGCTGCGCCAGAGGCCAGGCGAAGGAAGAGAGAATCCCGGGGCCGGTCGCGTTGACCGAAGACGACGTCGTACCCCTCGCGCAGCTTATCGATGGCGGCGGAAATGTTGCTGGGGTGGACCTCCAGGCTGGCGTCGGTGATGACGACAACGTGGCCGCTGGCCCGCCGCAAGCCCGCCGTGTAGGCGTGTTGCTGCCCAAAGCTGCGGGCGAAACGGATCGCCTGCATCCGGGGATCCTCTTCATGGAAGCGCCGCAGCGTCTCCCAAGTGGCGTCGGTGCTGCCGTCATCCACAAAGATGACTTCGAAGGTTTCGCCGAGGCTTTCGAGGACGGGCGCGAGGGCCTCGCGCAGCGGCTCCAGGCGGGTTGCTTCGTTGCACACGGGGATGATGACGGACACGCCGGTTCCGTCTTGTGGGACTTGCTCAGCCATGGCGGCAAGTATAGCCCGGGCCATTTCGCCAATACAAAGGGCGCCTGACGGCGCGCGGCGACTACAGGCTCCCGGTCCATCGGGCCATGGCGAAAACCACGGCGGCGGCGATGAGCGCCGCGAGGGCGAGGCCCGCGCTGATCCAACCCAGCGCTATCCCCGCGTTGGCGAAGCCTTGACCCGTGAGCCGCCCGGGCGCGTGGCGGATGTCTTTCGACGCACTGCGGCCCACGAGGATGGCGGCGGCCCCGAAGATGAGCCAGGCGGCGAGGCCGCCGGGGCGGATCACGTGGGAGGTGAGGACCTGTTCAAGCACTTGCTCCTGCAGCCCGCGCATCAGGCCAACGATAGCGAGGACAAGGGCCACGATGGCCTTGCCAGACGTCTCACTCGGTGGAACGGAAGGAGCCTGAGGATCTTCCATGTGGCGTGCTTCCAGTAGGCGGCGCGATGACGAAACCCCGGGGAGAATGACGCGGGGCTCAGGATGTGGCCAGCCCGATAAGAATAATGACTATCATGGCGAAGACGCCTATCACAGCCAGACCCACGTTGATCCAGCCGATAATGATACCCGCCTTCGCCATGCCGTCGCCGCCAATCTGCCCTGCCGAGGCGCGGATATCCGTCAGGGCGCTATGCCCCAGGATGATGCCGACGATGCCCAGCACGAAACATGTCACCAGCCCCACAATGCTCAGCACCATGGCGGCGATGGCCTTGCCGGATGTCTCCGGAACATGGGCGCCAGGCGGCGGCGGATAGTAATCGGACATGGAACGGACTCCTTCTACGCCGCGGGCGCCCCTCCCGCTCTCATGGCGGCGCGTTGCGGCGCTATCCCCAGCGTTGCGGCGCTATCCCCAGATGAGTTGCATAATCCCGTAGGCGGCGAGAACCACGACGCCCAGGCCGATGCTGGTCCAGCCGAGGGCGATCCCGTAGCGCGCCCGGGCCTCGCCGCCAAGCTCGCCCCTGGACTGCTCGATTTCGGCCAGGGCCCGTTTGCCCACCACGACGCCGGCGATGCCCAACACCAGCGACGGAAACGTCAAGAGTCCCGCGATACTCAAGATGAGTGACGCCGTGGCCTTCCGGGTGATATCGCCTTCGCTGTCTGTCTCCGGCGGCGCGGGCCGGACGGTGTTGTCTGTCATCCCTTGGTGACTCCCCTTTCCGGTTGCGCGGAGCGGGGCCCTTCCGCAAGCGTATATTGGACTGCCGTCCCCAGGCGCATGGTGTCACGTTTTCGCGCGGCAAGCAAGCTTCATTGCAGGACGCGGAAGAAAAAGGCGCCCCGGGGAATCGTGAACAGGCCGCCCATCCCCAGATCGGGCCGGGCCGTCCAGTGGACTTCGGCGATGCGCAGGCGCGCCACGTCCGCCGAGGTGGTGAAATACCGCTGCGCCAGGAGGCCAAGCGGCCGCCCGAACGCCCAAGACGCCAGCAGGGCCACGAGGATGCCCGTCAGCGTGAAGTACCCCGTAACGAACAAACCAAGAAGAAAGGACAGGGCGAACACGAACTGCGCCACGACGAGGGACGTCCCGCAGCGGGGATGCAGGGCCAGGCCCGCCTCTCCGGCTTGCATGCGCCGCAACCCCTGCTGGGCCGCGCGCACGAGAACGCCAGGGTGAATTTGCTGCGCGCCCCAGATGTAGAACCCGTCCCGGGCCGCCACGCCGCCCACTTGAGGCAGAGGCCCGTACCATTCCTCCAAGACGTTGACGGTGGCGTGCTCACAGGCGTGGGTGCGGCGCGTGCGCCCCTCCGACGCGACGGCGAGGATCTGCTGCGGCGCCAGGACAACCGTGAACACACTGGACACCACGAGGTAGGCCGGCAACAACAGCAACACGGCCAGCCCGACCATGAGCACGGCGCCGGGGGCGGCCAAGGCCAAGATCAAGAGCAGCAATAGAAGGACGGGCATAACGGTGTTGCTTACTCCTCCGGTTCGGAAGCATCGCGGGGCTCCGGCCCACAAGGCGTTCCGCCGGGTCCAACTTTCCCAGCGCCACGGAGGCGCGGCGCGCAAGGTTCCGTCCCATCCTACCGGCGCTCCTGTGCCGGCGCAAGAACACGCCGGAGGGCGCTTGACTCAAAGCGCGGTTTGCGACACACTCGAACTCCCAGCGAACCCGCGCGGCCCGACTCGCGCGCTTACGGACAACGGCGGCGGAGCGCGCGCATTGCCGGCACGCGGCTCCCCATTTTCAGGAGAATCTTGACGCCAATGCCTCAGAAGATCAGTGAACCCACCCGAATCCCCGCGCCATGTGGAAAGATCATCGAGGAATTCGTTGGCCGGGTCCAGACGGACACTGCGTCGGTTAGCGTCGCACACATGATCGCGCCGCCGGGTTGGTCCGAGGAGCACCAGCGCCCGGCGTTTGACGAAGTCACCATCGTTCTACGGGGGACGATGCGCGTGGACCACGACGGCGGCCACTTGGACGCGGGGCCGGGCGAGGTGTTGCTTTGCCGCGCCGGCGAACGGGTCCGTTACTGGAATCCCGGCGAATCGGAGTCGGAGTATTGGGCGGTGTGCGCGCCGGCGTTCAGCCTGGACCTCGCCGGCAGAGAGGAAGACGCCCAAAGCCAAACCGGTTAGCGGGCACCGGCGCGCCGGCAAAAACAACGGCCCCGGCCAATTCCTCCTAAGGAGCTTGGCCGGGGCCGTATTGCGTAAACGCTAGCGCGCTACCGGATGCCCAGGGCGGCGTTAACCACGATCTGGATATCCTGGGCATTGACGACATTGTCGTTGTTCAGGTCCACGTCGTCGAGGGTGAAGGGGAAGATGCTCAGCCCCAACGCGCCCCGGATGACGAGCTGCACGTCCGCCGCGTTCACTTGACCGTCGCCATTGACGTCCCCAACGAGGCCCTGGCCAATGACAACGGTGCGCGACGCTTGCGGCTCGCCGGTAATCCCCAGCACGTTGCGCGGGGTCACCGTCACATACCAACGGTCGCCGTCCCGTACTTGGGCCGCGCCGACGCTCCTCCGGTTGATGAGGTTGTTCACCACGGCGCTATTGCGGCGCCACAGAATCGTGCTGCCGCTTTCCGCCAGGCCCTGGGGATCGGCGTAGTCGTACTCCGCCGTCAGGGGCCGGTTCTCCGCCGGGAATTGGGGCTCAATCCGCAAGTTGCTTATCACCGGCCGCTGCGTCACGCTCATGACCATGACAAGCACGTCTTGGCACGCCGATTCGCCCTGAGACGTGGCGCAGATCCGCACGGAGTGGGAGCCGCCGTCTCCGATGCTGGTGTCCCAGGTGAACGTGCCCCGGCCTCCCGGCTCCGGCGTAAAGACGGCGCCGTCGGGCAAATTGGACGCGGACAGTTCGGGCGTGGTGGGCCCTCTCGCCGTCACGGAGAAACTTACGGTCTCCCCTTCCTCAACGAATTGGACGGGTATTGGGTCTAGACGCACCAATCCTGGCGGAGGCAACTCCGTAAAGTCCGTGAGACCGGCGCCCGACACGGGCTCGGCCATCTCGAACTCGTTCGTCTCCGGGTCAATGAACCCGGGCGAACCCCGGCCGTCGGAGAGACCGACCACGGCGCTCACGGCATTGACCTCAAGGTACGTGAACCGGATGTGGCCGCTAAAGAACAGCTCCACCTGCACCGTGTTGGCGCCTTGCGGATAGGACTGGCCCATCTCGGTCATGTTCTCGAAGGTGATGGCGATGCGGTCGTCCGTCCGCTTGCCCCACATCTCCCCGGACGTCGTACTGGAGATGTCCGAGAACAAGAAGGAGATGCGCGGCACCTCGAAATGAGACGCCATGCTCGGGAAGTTCTCCGGACGGAACCGGTCCACCGTGTCATGGGGCCGGTACATGGCGTCGGCCGCGTACAGCGAACTCGCGGACAGGATGTAGCCGTTGGCGGCCAACGCGAGGTCGTCGTGGAACGCGCCGAAGAGGGGTATTGGCGGGCCGCCCAGCAGATCGTGGAAGTTAACGAACCCGTCGTCTTCGACGCGGATCGGCACGGAACCGGGCCGGTCCACGGGCAATTCGAACACGTTGCCCCGGTATTCGGCCTGGTAGTTGGAGTAATTCGTGTAGTCCTGAGGCCGGCCGGAATCGATGGCCAAGGTGGGATCGCCTACGGGGTAGAAGGTGATCTGGCTGTAGGACAGATCGAGGGGACGCTCCTCGGAGAAGACCTCCGTCATGTAGCCCGAGGTCTCCGTGCCCGCCGTCACCCGAGCGAAGGCCGACTGTCCGTCGCCGTCGTCCTCCATGCCCATGTCGGCGAACACGCCGTAGAAGTACTGGGCGCCCAGCGAGGTTCCGGTGTCGCGGAACTGCTCCGCGTCACCCTCGAAGATAACCTCGCCGTCGGCGGGGCCTTCGGGGAAGCCTTCACTATTGCGGACGAGGGTGACGCCCTGGAAATTGGGGAACTGGAAGTCAACCGGATTCCGCCACGTCAAGACGACGTTGGGATGGTCCTGCCGGGAGGTGGCGCGGAAGTGGCGCAAGGGCCGGATGACGCTGGCGTCGGCGATTTCGACGGCCAGCGCCGCGGCCTCGACATTGTTCAATTCGGCGGAACTGAAGCCCAGGTTGCCCCCGGCCATCATCAACGCGGGGTACAGATCGGGATATTGGGCCGTGCTGAAGAGGAGGTTCGTGTTCACTTCATACAGGAGCTCGCTGACCTGTTGAACGCCCATGCCCTCGACGGTGAAACCGTTGAAGTCATCGCCGTCCGTCAACAGGTACACCAGCTTGTTGCCCACGCCGCTGTTGTGGTGCACGCCGCCGTTGTCCAAGGGGCCGCGGTAGAAATTGGGGTGGTTGTACCGGTCGGGATTGGGACCGCCGAAAAAGGACTCGAAGCTCGGCGGGTTGGACATGCTGCGGATGGCGCCGACGGCCAACTCGTCGCCAATGAGCCAGCGGCGGCCGCCGTCTTCCGGAAGCAGTTCGATCTCCTCGTCTTCGGAGAAGGTAATGTCGATGAATTCGCCCCACGCATCGGCGAACATCTCTTCGATGGCGCCCGACTCGTTGAGGTATACAAGGTCGGCCTCGAAGCTGCTCACGCCGTGGGCGTGCTCGTGGCCGACGATGTCGCGGGTCGCCCATCCGTCGCCAAAGCCCATGACCTGGTCTATCGGATTCCAGAACGCGTTGTTCATCGGGCATTCGCCGAAGCCGTCGCAAAAGCGCAGCCACGCCCTCAGTGGAAGCACGCCGTCCTGGTCAAAACCCAGGCGCCCGTGGAAGTCGTCGAAATAGTCCCGGGCCTCGCCCACAAGGTCGTAGCCTTCGTCTACTTCCTCGACGCCGGTGGGGGGATCGCCTTCGGAGCGGACCAACACGGGATCGGGGGAGTTGTTCGCGTCGTAGATCTCCCGGTCGGCCAAGCCGCAGATCAGGTTGTAGCCCAATGCGATGCCGCCCGTGTGCGCATCCACGAAGACGCGCTCGGCGAACATGGGCTCGGCGCCCTCTTCACTGGCGATGACGAAATGCCAGGTCAGCTTGGTGGAGCCTTCGTTGCCGACGATGGAAGGAACGTACACCTTCAGGTCAGGCCCTTCCGCGACTGTGGGAGCGCCGCCGTCATACATGGATAGGACGTGGGCGTAGGCCGCTTCGCGCGCGCTCTCCGCGTCGATGACCGGGCTCGTGCTCAAACCGCCGGTGTCGAGGGGCCTGGTGTCGCGAAACAAGCCGGTGAGCACATTCCGGACGCGCCCTTCCGGTGTGACCTGAACCGTGGCTTCCGCGCCGAAAACCGGTATGCCCCCATAGTCCTGCTTAAGCCGCACGTACTGCCGGCCGTCCGCTTCCTGGAAACGCTCCACTTCGAAGCCGATGGCGCCGCTCCTGAGTCCGAAGGCGGCCCCGTGGTCCTCCAAGAAAGCCTTGGCGATCTCTTCGGGCGCGTCGGTCTTCTGCATCGGCCGGCGCGTCCCAAAACTGGCGTCGCCCGGCGCGCCGAGGGCCCGCAAATATCCATCCCCATGCTGGATCATGAGCGGCAAATCCGGCGCGGACCCGCCTTGGTACGTCCGCATCAGCTCCCGGACGGCGTCCGGATCCGCCGGCGGGTTGTCCGCGCCAAAGGCCAGCCCCGCGCCCGCAACCCACACTACGAGGGCAACCGTGAATCGGTATGCACGCATTAGATTCCACTCCTAGCCACTTCGGCGGCCGTAGCTCCCATTGAGCGTTCCGTGGCGGGCAATTGCCCGAGGCAACTGCGAATCACCCCTTGGCCCCTTGATTTCCGCCGGCGCCGCCGGCGCCTCCCACAAAAAGTTGGACTCAGATACAGCCTCGCGCCCCTGCAGAACCCCGTTCGATTGCCAGCGGAATAGGACGGACGGCCCGCGTCCCGCGCGTGCGCGCGGCCAACGGCGAATCCGCCCGGCGCACTCTCCGCCTGGCGCTTCTGCAAGATATCCAGGGTCCCTTGTACACCAGTGAAAAGTTGATGTCAAGAAAATCTGCGCCAAGTGGTTGCATATATTGATCTTGAGGCTCCTAAGCCCTCGTCCCAAACCAGGGGCCGGCTCCCCTTCGCAGGCCGCGCGGGACAGACGCCCGCCCGGAAGCGCGCTTTTGCCTTATTCAACACTCCTTCACGCGAATTCGACAATCGCGCCGGGCGGATGTACCATAGGGCCCAACCAAGCAGGGAGCATCAGGACAACACGGAGGTAAGATTATGCGGAAGTATTTGTTGGGCCTCGCGGCGACGGCCATGGTTCTGGGCGGTCCGGCAGCCGTCAGCCTCGACGGACAGACCATCACCTTGCAGGGAGGGGACCGCGAACTGACCCATGCGCCGGTGTCCGCGCCCTACAGCGGCCCGGCGCCGGAAGGACGGGTTGAGGTGATCCACGAAGCCACGGGCGAATCCGCGCCCGCCACGGTGCACGCAGGCGCGCTGACCTTCGTGCCCGCCTCTATCGCCGCCGGTGAAAACCAGGCCTATCGGGTGGTGGTGCATCCAGAAAACAACCCGCCGCGCGTTCATGTGGAAGTGGACGAGGACGCGGGCCAAGCGGCGGTCTACGTACAGGGCGACCACTTCACCACCTACAACTTTGGCGAAGACATGCGCATGCCCATCCTCTGGCCCGTCCACGCCGAGGGCGGAATCACCATCACACGCAATTACCCCATGGGCGAGGACGAGGTCGAAAGCACGGACCATCCCCACCACATGTCCATGTGGTCCACCCACGGCGACGTAAACGGCTATGACTTCTGGCACGCCGAGACGAAGGTCACCCGCAACCTCGAAGCGGGCTCGGGAGACGCCTACGGTTGGATCCGCGCGGAAAACGATTGGGTCGGCCCCGACGGAGACCCCGTCGTGGCGGAGGAGCGGGTGTATAAGTTCTACAACACGCCCGCTTCCGGCCGTCTGTTCGACCTGAGCATCACGCTCAAGGCCGGCTACGGCGACGTCGAGTTCGGCGACACCCGCGAGACGGGCCTGTTCGCCTTCCGCATCCGCCCGGAGATCCAAGGCAACAACGCGGGCGTGCTCACCAACGCCAACTGGGACCAGACCGAAAGCGAAGTATGGGGCCTAGAGGCCGACTGGATGGACTACTCCGGCCCCGTCGAGGGCGTGGGCAACCGGGGCATCGCCGCCTTCGCCCACCCGGATAACCTCCGCCATCCGCCCCACTGGCACGTGCGCGACTACGGCCTCGTGGCCAGCAACCCCTTCGGCGCCAGCGAATTCCCCGAAACCGAGGAGTCCGGCGCCTACACCCTGAGCGAAGGCGAGGAGCTGACCATCCAGTTCCGCTGCTACATCCACAGCGGCGACGTGGAAGAAGCCGGCGTGGCCGGTCACTACGAGCTCTACGCCAACCCCCTCTCGGCGGAGTTGGAGTAAGACCCCTCGGACAAGGGGCGTAAGCCCCTTGGACAACGTTGAATCCACACCCGGCAGGCCGGAACCGCCCACCAAGCGGCTCCGGCCTGTCTCGTTCTCGCCTCGCACGCCGGCGTCAGGCAGCGTCCGCGCGGCCTCAATTGGAGCCCGCTAATGCGGTTACCAGAAGAGGCTGCGCGCCACCGTCCAGTTCCTGTCGAAGTATGCGGGAAAAACCGGCTGGTCCTGGCGCACCAGCAAGCCCCCGGCGGCGGCGAGCAACACCATAGCCTGCCCAACAGGATCCTCCACAGTGGCAAACCAATTCGCCGCATCGGCAAAGCGGCCCTCCAAGATGTGGGCGCCAGCGATCATGGCGTGGCCGAACCCTTGGGCGAAGACCCCATAGAAAGCTTGCGCGGTGTCCTCTCCGTCGTTGAAATGCGCTGTGTCCGCCTCCCCCGTGACAAACTTTGCATAAGCCACGGGCGGCCCCTCTGGCGGGGCCCACGTAGCGGCCGCTCCTTCATCAACGGCGTCAAGCGTCTCCCGGGCCTCGTCCAGGGCCCCTGATGCGGCCTGCTCCCGGGCAATAGACACATAGACCACAGCCCTAAGCCAGGGGTCGCCACTCGCGTCGGCAGTCTGCCTCGCCTCCTCGAAGAGTTCGGAGTCCAACGCTGTCGCGGCGATAGCGTACTCGACGAGCAGCGCCGCTTCGCGCCATTCATCGGAGCCTCCGTCGACAGCGCGAAGCGTCTCTCTCGCTTCATCAGGGAGCCCCGCCCCGGCCTGCGCCGCGGCGATAGCGGCATAGGCAAAGAGCCCCATCGACGGATCTTCTAGTGCGCTGGCGGTCTGCTTGGCGTCCTCAAACCGGCCTGCCCTGGACTCCGCTACGGCGATTACGGCATGAGCGGCGCATGCGATTAGCTCTGAGAACGCGCGCCCAGAGCCAACCGCATCGCGGAGCGTTTCTTTTGCGTCGCTGAAGGCGCCCGCGTCCGCTTGCGCTTGGACAATATCGAGAATCAGTTGTGGCCACATTACAGCCGCCGCGGCGTCCTTGGCCAAGCCAAACGTCGCTTTCGCGGCCTGGAGATCTCCGGATTCGGCCTGGGCGCTGGCGGTGCGAAGGTAGGTCCTCCCCCTTGCGGTGGCTTCGCCGATCTGGGCTGCAGCGTCATTCGCGGCGGCGAACATGGCGGCGGCGCCCTTGGCGTCTCCTGCTTCCGCCTTGGCCGCGGCGACCGCGCGGTAGATCCGTGCGGCAGCCGCGGGACTGGCCATGGCCGTGGCGAGTTCTTTCGCCTCTTCGAAGAGCCCGGACCTCGCCATCGCTTCGGGAATCTCAAGACAGTCATGCGCTATTTCCGCCGCGGTCTCGCGCGCCGCCTCGAAGGCGCCCGCCTTGACCTGAGCTTCAACAATTTGGTGATATACGCGCCAGCGGCCGCCTGGTTGGTCCAATAGATCGGCGGTTTCCTTAGCGTCCGCGAAGGCGCCCGCTTCTATCTGGATTTCAGCGATGTCAGTGTAGATCGCGGCCCGCACCCGTGGATCCGTTGCGGCGGCCGCCTCTTCCTTCGCCGCCTCGGCGAACCCGGCCCGCGCCAACGCCACTGCAACAGACCCGCGCCAGTGGGCCTCTTCGCCAGCGGGCCCCATGCCTTTCGCATGGCGGAAGACGGCTTTCGCGCCCTCCCTATCGCCCGCGAACACCCGGCTCGCGGCGATGATCTCGTAGGCCCGCAGCCGAAGGTCCGGCCGTGCGACGCCATCGGCGGTCTCTACGGCCCCGTCGGCCTCGCCCGCTTGCGCCTGCCTGGCCGCGAGAACCATGCGGGTCCAATCCCGGACATCCTCGTCGTCAATGGTGTCAACGGCCTTTCGCGCATAAGCCAATACGCTGTCCAGATCGCTAAAAACTGGCGCGCCTGTGGCCGCCGCTGGAGGGTCCTCCCCATACGCTGAGGCTGATTGCCCCAACGCCACCACAAGAAACACGATCGAACATACCAGGACGCCAAGCCTGCCACTTGTCATGTCTTGCATCGCGCGCTCCTCATAACACCCCGCTGGGCTGGTCCAATAGCTGAGAAATTTGTTGTGGCTCTCAACCAAATAATGCGAGATTTCCGGGCGCCACGGATCACGAAGTCGCCGCCGTGTTTCCAAGCCCACGGCGCCGCGCGACCCGAGTCGCGTAAAACCCGAAAAATATATCATACAACAATTATTCGCCCATTCCGAATCAAGCCGGGACCGAGAGAAGCCTGCCCTCGAATCGGGGCCGAATCGAGGGCAGGCTGAGAGCCATGCCCCACGCGCCTCTCAGAACGCGGCGAGACGGGGCGGCGGCGTGGTTGG
>SLHB01000175.1 GCA_007136375.1 Candidatus Hydrogenedentota bacterium | reverse complement strand
TCCATAAGCGCTCCTCCTTTCACCAAGGAACGCGCTTCAGAGGGGGACATTTCTACTGAGCCCACAGGGGGACATTATCAAAGAGTCGCGACAAAAAGAAAGCGGAAGTGTTGACATAAGCGGCGGATGTGATATAGCATGTCTGAATCAGGGGTGGAGCCTCTGGGCCCCGGGGGTTTCATCTTTGCGTATGTGACATGGGGCCAAGCTTTGAGCCTCGGCTACTGTTTCTTAGAGGCTCGCGACGGAGGTTAAGGAAATTGGCGACAGGTACAGTGAAATGGTTCAGTGACGAGAAGGGATTTGGGTTCATCGTTCCGGATGACGGAGAAAAGGACTTGTTCGTCCACTACTCCAACATCGATGCGAGCGGGTTCCGCTCCCTTCAGGAAGGCCAGCGGGTTACGTATGAACCGGCTGAAGGCAAGAAGGGTCCTGAGGCTACAGTAGTCCGCCCGGCCTAACTACGGCCTGTGAACACACCTGGCGTCCGCTGAACGAAGTTTTTTGCGCGGCGGATTATGTTGGATTAAGAAGCGCCAACAACAAGGGCTTGTCGAGGAAATCTTCCCCGGCAAGCCCTTTATTTTTCCTTGTTCACGGCGGCGCGGGACTGGGGCTTGCCGCCTCGGCGGGCTACACGCGGGCCGCGTGCAGGACGTGGAGGATCTCCCGGACGGCGTTCTCCAGGCCGATGAACACGGCGCGCGCCACGATGGAATGGCCGATGTTGACCTCGTTGAGGCCGGCGATACTGGCGATGGGGGGGAGGTTGTGCACGGTCAGGCCGTGCCCCGCGTTGAAGATGAGGCCGCTGTTGATGGCCCGGGCGGCGCTCTGCACCAAGCGGTTCAGCTCGTGCATGAGGCCGCCGCCGTCCACGTTCGCGTAGGCGCCCGTGTGCAATTCGACGTAGTCGGCGCGCACTTCGGCGGAAGCCTCCACTTGTCGTGGCTCCGGGTCGATGAACATGCTGACTTTGACCCCGGCCTCGTGAAAACTTTGCACCACCTCCGCGAGCCGCGATTTCTGCCCCGCCACATCGAGGCCGCCTTCCGTGGTGATTTCCGCGCGATTCTCCGGCACGAGGCAGACGGAGTCGGGTTTGATCCGATGGGCGATGGCGATGATTTCGTCGACCGCCGCCATTTCTAGATTGAGCCGGGTGGTCAGCACTTGGCTTAACAGCTCCACGTCCCGGTCCTGAATGTGACGGCGATCCTGGCGGAGGTGTACAGTGATCTGGTGGGCGCCGGCGAGTTCGCAGATCTTCGCCGCGGCGATCACGTCGGGCGCGGCGCCCTTACGGGCCTCGCGCAAGGTCGCGACGTGATCGATGTTCACGCCGAGTTCGACAATGGTGTTGCCGTGTGGCTCCAAGGCCCGTGATCCTCCCTGGGTTGCGCGAGATGGCCCGCCCTCAGTGGTCTCCGGAAAGCGCGGCGATTTCCCCGGCCAGTTGAGCCGCCATTTCGTCCGCGGTCCGCTGGCTGTCATGTTGGACCATCACCCGCACGATGGGCTCCGTGCCCGATGGACGGATGACCACGCGGCCGGCGCCATTGAGCGACGCTTCCGCCGATTCGCGCACGGTGTCGAGGGATTCCTTGGAGGGGGAGGGGCGTCCGTTGAGCGGCACGGTGGTGTGGGCTTCGGGCAACGCCTGATACGCGCCCGCCAATACCGACAGCGGCTGGTTCCGGCGGACCATGACGGCGAGGACTTGCAGCGCCGTGATGAGCGCGTCGCCCGTGGTGTTGTGTTCCAGCAGGACAATGTGCCCCGACGACTCGCCGCCCAGGCTGAGCCCTTGGGCCCGCATGGCCTCGACAACATAACGGTCGCCCACCTTCGTCCACACGATCTGTCCGTCCCACGGCGCAAGTGCGCGTTCCAGGCCGCCATTGGCCATGATGGTGGTGGCCACGGTCTTGTGGGGCAGCCTGTCGCGCTCCAAGAGGTCCTGAGCGAGGACGGTCAACAGCGCATTGCCGTCAAGGAGACGGCCGTCGTTGTCCGCCATCACGACGCGATCGCCGTCGCCGTCAAAGGCGATGCCGAGGTCGGCCCGCTCGCGGATGACCGTGGCGCGCATTTCCTCGGGGTGCACCGAGCCGCGGTTGAGGTTGATGTTCTGGCCGTTTGGTTGCGCGGCGATGGGGATGATGTCCGCCCCAAGCTCGGAGAGGGTGTACGGACCCACCTTATAGCCCGCGCCGTTGGCGCAGTCCAGTACGATGCGCAGCCCGTCCAAGCGCATGCCCCGGGGGAAGGACGACTTCGCGAACTCGATGTAACGGCCCACAGCGTCGTCGATGCGCCGCGCCGTGCCGATGCGTTCCGCGCCCCCGTTGGTAAGGGAGTCGTTACGGGCGAGCTGCTCGATTTCGTCTTCCACCTGATCGGCGAGCTTGAAACCGTCGGGACCGAAGAACTTGATGCCGTTGTATTGAAAGGCGTTGTGAGACGCGGAAATCATGATGGCCGCGTCGGTGCGCAGGCTCCGCATGATGTAGGACACGCCCGGCGTGGGCAAGGGGCCGACCAGCAACACGTTCACGCCCATGGAGCACAGGCCAGCGGTGAGGGCGTACTCGAACATGTAGCAGGACTGGCGCGTATCCTTACCGATGAGGATCGAGTGGGTGGACTGATCCCGCCGGAACACGCGGCCCGCGGCGCGTCCAAGCCGCAGGGCCATCTCGGATGTCATCGGGTATTCATTGGCGACACCGCGGATGCCGTCGGTGCCGAACAAACGTTCACTCATGGGCGCTTCGCCCCCTAATGGCGTCGCACATGGCGGCGACGCGGGCCATTGTTTTAACGTCGTGGACGCGGACGGCGTTGGCGCCTTGGGCGATGGCGTAAGCCACCGTCGCGGCCGTGCCTTCCGTCCGGTCGTGAGCCGGCGCGTTGAGGACGGCTCCGATGGTCGACTTGTTCGATGTGCCGACAAGGAGCGGACGTCCGAGCTGGTGAAACTCGTTGAGCCGCCGGAGCAACTGGAGGTTGTGCGTCACGGTCTTTCCAAACCCGAAGCCGGGGTCGAGCCAAATAGCCGCTTCGGGCACGCCCTCTTGCATGGCGCGGGCCATTCGTTCCTCGAAAAACGCCCGGATGTCGTCGATGACGTCGTCGTACCGCGGCTCGCGCTGCATCGTCTTGGGCGTCCCGCGCATATGCATCAGCACGCACTCGGCGCCGGCATCCGCGATCACGCCGGCCATGGCGGGATCGCCCTGGAGCGCCGTGATGTCGTTGATCATCGCCGCGCCCGCGCCAAGGGCCTTCCGGGCGGTTTCGGCGCGCCAGGTGTCGACGGATACGGGGACGCCGAGCTCCCGCACGGCTTCGAGGGCGGGCAACACCCGCGCAAGCTCGGTTTCCTGAGAGACGGGGTCCGCGCCGGGCCGGGAAGATTCGCCGCCGATGTCCAGCACGCTGGCGCCATGGGCGATCTGCTCGCGGGCGCGCGCCAACGCGGCCGCGGCGTCCGTGATCTCGCCGCCGTCGAAGAACGAGTCGGGCGTGATATTGAGCACGCCCATGACCAGGGTCTTCCGGCGGGCTTGCCGGGCTAGGGGCTCCCCCGCGCGCATGAGGACGGGGGCGCTACGACGCGCCGTCGGGCACGGCGCCATCCGGCTCCGCCCCGCCAACATCCGTTTCGGACTCCGAAGGCGGCGGCGCGACCACGACGCCCTTCGGCTTGTGCACGGCCGTTTCCTTCTTCGTCTCCTGGCGCGGCGGCAACAGGTCTTCGCCGCCGGTCTTGCGGATGATTTCGTCGATCTCGGCGGCTTCCAGCGTTTCCTTCTCGTACAGCGCCTCGGCCAAGGCCACGAGCACCGGCTTGTGATCAATCATGATCTGCTTCGCGTCGCTGTAGGCGTCCTCCAGCATGCGGTGCACGGCCTTGTCCACCGCCGACGCCGTCTCTTCGCTGTACGAGCGCTCCTTCATGAAGTCGCGGCCCAGGAACACTTCGCCGTTCCCGCCAAAGTGGATGGGGCCGAGGTCGCTCATGCCCCATTCGCAGACCATGGCGTGAGAGCGGTCCGTCGCCACCTTGAGGTCGTTGGCGGCGCCGCTTGTGAATTCGCCGAAAATCACGTCCTCGGCCGCCCGGCCGCCCATCAGCACCCGCAACTGGGCGAGACAGTAGGACTTCGACAAGCTATGCCGGTCCTCGGTGGGCAACATGCTCGTCAAGCCCAGGGAAGGTCCCCGCGGGATGATCGTCACCTTGTGAATGGGGTCGGCGTTCGGCAGGAGACGGCCCACCAACACGTGTCCCGCTTCGTGATAGGCGGTGTTCCGTTTCTCCGCCGGGCTTAGCACAAGGCTTCGCCGTTCCGGCCCCATCAGGACGCGGTCCTTGGCGTCCTCGAAGTCTTGCATTGTCACGTTTTCCTGGCCCCGGCGCGCGCCCAGCAGGGCCGCCTCGTTGACCAGGTTGCCCAAGTCCGCGCCGGAGAAGCCCGACGTGCCGCGGGCGATGGTTTCGAGGGAAACGGTATCGTCCACCGGGACGTTCTTGCCCTTCACGTGGATCTCGAGGATCTTCTGCCGCCCCTTGATGTCGGGGTTGCCCACGACGACTTGCCGGTCGAAGCGGCCGGGGCGCAGCAAGGCCCGGTCCAGCACGTCCGGCCGGTTGGTGGCCGCCATGAGGATGACGCCGTCGCTCGTGTTGAAACCGTCCATCTCCACGAGCAACTGGTTCAGCGTTTGCTCCCGTTCATCGTGGCCGCCGCCGAGGCCCGCGCCGCGTTGACGGCCCACGGCGTCGATCTCGTCGATGAAAATGATGCAGGGCGCGTGCTTCTGGCCTTGTTGGAACAGATCGCGCACGCGGCTCGCGCCCACGCCGACAAACATCTCGACGAAATCGGAACCGCTAATGCTGAAGAACGGCGCGTTGGCCTCGCCCGCCACGGCCCGGCCCAGCAGGGTCTTGCCTGTGCCCGGAGGCCCGACCAGGAGCACGCCCTTGGGGATCTTGCCGCCGAGACGGGAGAATTTCTTGGGGTCCTTTAGGAATTCGACAATCTCCCGCAGCTCTTCCTTGGCCTCGTCCACGCCGGCCACGTCGTCGAAGGTCACGACGTTCTCGCTGTGGTTTACTAGCTTCGCCTTGCTCTTCCCAAAGGACATAGCCTTGTTGTTGCCGCCTTGCATGTGACGGAACATGAAGAACCAAAACAGGCCGATGATGAGGAGGAGGGGGATGATGTTGATGAGGAACGTGGAGAACATCGTGTTGTCGCGGCTCATGGCGATAACGACATCCTGTTCTTCCAAGGTTTCCTGCCACTGTTCCGGGAATTCGTGCCATTCAAATTCCACATGGCGCGCGCCCGCCACCGGCTCCTGAAACTCCGCGCGGAAGCGGAAGCCGTCTTGGCCCAGATTGGTCGCCTTGAAGTCCTGGATGTTCCCCGCGGCCAACTGCGTCTCAAAGTCGCGTTTGCCAAGTTCCTCCGCCGGTTGCTGGCTGTCCGAAATGTACGTGAGGACCAGGGCAATCACGAGGAATACGATGAGCCACAGAGAAATCTGTTTGAAGAACCCATTCATATCGAGCAGTTAATTCCTTTTGTTAGGTCTGCCGGAGCAAAGGACTCCAAGCGCCCTGATAGGGACCCCGACGCCCACGCTAGATGATAACACAGCACCGTGGGTTGAACAATCCGGGCCGCGCCCCGCAATCGCCGGCCAAGCTTGCTCGGCGATCATGAGCGCCGATTTCACGGATACTTGCCCGCCGTCAGCGCCGCCGAGATGCGGTCGTACATGGCGAGCAGTTCCCGGTGAGCTTGAAACGCCAACTCGGGGCGCGCGTCTCTTCCGAAGAAGCCCGCGTCCATGGCGTCGGACCGCGCCGCGGGCGCGCCCGTCCATGCGGGCACATAGTACCCCAGCACCGTCACCGCGCCGGAAATGGGGCTTTGTTGCGTGCTGGCGCCAAACAGCACGGCGTCCGCGCCGCGGACGCCTGTTTCCTCTTCCAACTCCCGCAGCGCGGCTTCCGACGTGGTTTCGCCCAACTCTACAAACCCTCCTGGGAAACTCCACAATCCCTTGGCGGGTTCCACGGCCCGCTGAACGAAGAGGAGCCGGCCGCCATCGGCGACGAAGCAGCAGGCCGCGGGGATCGGATTGGAGTAGTAGAAGCGGCGGCAGCCCGCGCACTTGGGCCGCAGGCTCTCGCCGTCGTGGAGAGGTTCCAAGGGGTTGCCGCAGATGGGACAGAAATTCCAAGCAAAGGGTGCGGGATCATAGGTCATAGCACATAAATGTACCAATATCCAGCCAAGGAAAACAAGATTTTTCCGCGCTCCGCAATCGCCGGACAACGCCGGGCTGCTCCTCGTTCCGCCCTTGTGTTCCGCTCGCGCGCGCCGTAGAATCGCCGCCTGGCGCCCAAGACTGAAACGCCGGGAGCGTGTGAACTCCCGTTGTCGAGCTCGGAAAGGCCTCATGACCACTGAATACATCGCTTATGTTTCAGCGCGCATCCTGTTAGAGCCTCCAGAAGACGCCGCCGGACCCGAAGAGTTGTGCCGTCGTCTGGCCGGTTTGGGGTTCGGACAGGCCATATTGGAGGGCCAATACGGCGGAGAGCCCGTGCCCGAGGCGTTGCTCGGGGCTTGCGTGGAACAGTTGGCCGCCGAAGGTCTCGGGGTCATGATGGCTGTCCGTCCCGTGGGCGTGGACGGATTCGGCCAGGCCGCCCAAGGCGTGGAAACGCGGGCGCCGCTGCTGTGTTATGGGGCCGAGTCGACCTTGGCGGGGTTGGAGCAGGCCCTCGCCCGGCTGGCGCGGTGGAGTGGGCGCGTCGTGCTGGCCGACGGATTTCTTACATCCTGCCGCTGCGCTTTGTGCGCGGCGGGAGCGGCTGAAGGCGGCTGGTCCGTCTATCGCCGCCGGATCTTGACCCGCGCCGCCCAGCGTCTTCGCGGCGCCGTCCAGGCCGCGCGTCCCGACGCCGAACTCACCGTGAAGCTTTCCCACAATTACGACCGCAATCTCCAGTTTGGCGCGTGTATAAGCGATTTCGCCGAAGTCTTCGATGGCGTCTGGGC
>SLHB01000120.1 GCA_007136375.1 Candidatus Hydrogenedentota bacterium | reverse complement strand
CCGGCGGGTTCTCCAACCCCAGCGTGGCGTACCGCTCCAGCATGTCCTCGAAAGAGTCGCTGTCGCGGTAATAGGCCCGGCCTGGCACGAGACCCGCCGTATGCGTGAGGAGATGGCGCAAAGTCACGTCGTTATAGGCGGAAACGGGGAGGAAGTCCGTGACGGGCTGGTCCAATTCGAGAAGACCATCGTCCCGCAGCAGCATGATGGCCGTCGCCGTGGCCACACACTTCGTGATGGAGGCCAGGTCGTAGACGGTGTCCCGTTCGGCCCGAAGCGGCTCGGGCTCCGTCTGGCGCTGGCCAACGGCTTCGAAGAAGCGCGTTTCGCGACGATCGCCCACATAGGCGACGGCTCCGGGGTTACGCGTGACCGTCACGGCCTCGGCCAGGGCTTCGTACAGGATCTCGTGGGCGTTATCGACGGACATAGGGGGCGATTCCAGGTTGGTTGCGGATCTCCGAAGGCCGCATCGCCACGAAGCATGGGGCCGCCTCCGGCTCTTGGAGCAGTGTACTCAAGGGGCCGAAGCGCCTGCAAACCTTCCGCGGGGGAGTTCCGCCTGTTGCCGAGCCCGGCCCAGGTGCTATAGTGCCCGCGTTATTAACACATCGCGCGGAGAACCGAGAGGAGGCGTTGGTCATGGATGCGAAACACGGGGAAGCGGCGGCGCTCATGGGACAGCGGAACGGAACGGGCCGGTTGGGCGCGCGCCGGGCATTCACGGCGGCCTTCAGGGGGTTCGTTTGCGCGGCCATCCTCGCCGGCGTCCACGCTGCCCAAGCAGCCGCCGCGGAACGCCCGCCCAACGTGGTGCTCATCATGACCGACGACCAGGGCTACGGCGATATTGCCGCCCATGGCCATCCCCACTTGAAAACGCCTCACATGGACCGGTTGGGCGAGGAAAGCGCGCGCCTGGAGCAATTCCACGTGGATCCCACGTGCTCGCCCACCCGCTCGGCCCTGATGACGGGCCGCTACTCGGGCCGCGTCGGCGTCTGGCACACCGTCATGGGCCGGAACATCCTGCTGGAGGACGAGGTCACCATGGCGGACCTATTCCGCGCCGCCGGGTACCGCACAGCCGCCTTCGGCAAGTGGCATCTCGGCGACAACTATCCCTACGGCGCCAAGTGGCGCGGGTTCGACGACGCCATTGTCCACTTCGGCGGCGGCGTGGGCCAGACCCCGGACTACTGGGGCAACGACTACTTCGAGGACCACTACTTCGACAACGGAGCGTGGACGCCGTTCCAAGGCTACTGCACCGACGTATGGTTCCGGGAGGCGTTGCGGTTTATCGACGCCCACCGCGATGAGCCCTTCTTCGTCTATCTGCCGACGAACGCCGCCCACCAGACGCGCTCCCATGTCGCGCAACGCTACAAGGACATCTACGCCGGCGTGGACGCGCCCGGCCAGGCCAAGGTCTTCTGGGGGATGATCAGCAACATCGACGACAACCTCGGCGTGCTTCTCGACCGGCTTGAGCGCTGGGATCTCGAAGACAACACCATCCTTATCTTCATGGGCGACAACGGCACGACCATGCGGCCCCACTGGTGGGCTTCGGAAGACTTGCCAGACGATTGGGAGGACATCTACAACGCGGGCATGCGCGGGACAAAAGGGTCCCACTATGATGGCGGGCATCGCGTCTTCTGTTACATCCGTTATCCCAACGGCGGCATTGGCGGCGGACAAGCCGTGACGCCGATCACGGCCCACATCGATCTCTTGCCTACGCTGTTGGATCTCTGTGGCCTCGCGCCGCCCGAGTCCGTCGCCTTCGACGGGACATCCATCGCGCCGCTGTTGACGGACCCGGACGCCGCGGCGGACTGGCCCGAACGCACGATCATGCTCCACAACCAGCGGGTACTGGATCCCATCAAATGGCGGCAGACCGCGGTGATGACCGACCAGTGGCGCCTCGTCGACGGCGATGAACTCTATGACATGGACGCCGATCCCGGCCAACGGGAAAACGTCATCGCCGCGCATCCAGAGGTGGCGGACCGTCTCGCCGCCGAATACGACGCCTGGTGGGACGACATCTCCCAGCGCTTCGAGGAATCCGCGCCCCTGTATATCGGAGCTTCCGAGCAACCCGCCGTCACGCTGACGGCCCACGACTGGATGACCGGCGACACAGCGGAAATCCCGTGGAATCAGCCGGTGGTCCGGAACCGCATCGCCACGAACGGCCCATGGAGCCTCCGGGTCGCCCGGGATGGACGGTACCGTTTCGTGTTGCGGGAGCGGCCGGAGACGGCGGACTTCGAGCTACAGGCGGACCAAGCGCGCCTGCGCATCGGAGACGCCGTCGACGAGACGTGGCCCGTGGAGCCCGGCGCGCGCGGCGCGGCCGTCGAAGTCGAGCTGTCCGCTGGGGATGTGGAGATGCAGACCTGGCTCATCGAAGACGGAGCGGCGGAACGCGGCGCGTACTACGTGGAGGCCATCTACCTCGGAGACTGAGCCGGGACGCGCCAAGCGAGCCCAGTCCCGCGCTTGTGTGGGCCGCCGCCGATTGGGTACACTGAAACTCCTTCCAGTGACCCCCCCGTGCGCCCCCGGCGTCCTGTCCGGCGGCGGAGAAAAACGGGGCGTAACCGCGCGGTCCCGCGTCAAAAGGCGATGGAGTGAATTTCGACACCAGCAGCGAATATCCCTGGAACCACGCCCGGGAAGGCGTGTTCGACGCCCAACTCTCCTTTCCCGAGCCCCTCTTCGGACCGCCCGAAACCATCACGGCCATCATCAAACGCGATGGCCGCGAGGCCCCCTTCGAGCGACGGAAGATTGCGGCGGCCATTCATAATGCGGCCGAGTCCATCGGCGAAGCTGACGCGGACCGGGCCGATAGCCTCGCCTCGGCTGTCACCCTGTATCTGACCAAGCAACTCTCCGGCGAACCGCCCACCGTCGAACAAGTCCACGACGCCGTGGAGCGCGTCCTCATCGAGTTGGGCCACGCGCGCATCGCCCTCGCCTACGCCCGATACCGGGAGCGCCGCAACCGGATCCAGCGGCTGCAAGACGGCGACCTCCAAGTCATTCTCGGGGACTTGGACGAAGCCCGGAAACGGGAAGCCGCCGCGCCGAAACCGGGGGGCGTCTCCCTGTTCGTGCGCACGAGCGACGAGCGCATCGTCGAATGGGACCGCGAGCGCATCGCCGAGGCGCTGGTGCGGGAAACGGAAATCGAACCGTCCATGGCGGCGCTCATCGCCCTGGAAGTGGAGCGCCAGATAGCCGCCGCGAACGTGAAGACCCTCACGGCCGCGCTGGTCCGCGAGTTGGCTGGCGCGAAGCTCCTCGAATACGGCTTGGAGGAACAACACCGCCGGCACATGCGCCTTGGGGCGCCGTTGTACGACGCCGAACGCATCATCTGCCGTCCCAACGCAGACGGCGGGAGTGGGCTGCGGCACCCCGGCGACACGGACGCCATCCTCGCGGGCTGCGTGAAGCGGGAGTACGCCCTGTCCCGCGTGTTTAGCCAAGGCCCCGCCGACGCCCATCTCCGGGGCAGCCTGCACATCCGTGGGTTGAGCGCGGTGGACCGGCTGCGGGACGCGGCCCATCCCGCGGGATACGTGGCTCGTTTCGGCCCCGCGCCGGACGCGTCGCCGGGCAAGCCCAGGGGGCGTCCGCCCGCGCACGCCTTCGATTTCGCCGCGCAATGGGGCCAATTCGCCGGAGTATTGGCCAATTTCTTTCAGGAACCGCCCCGGTTTCCAGCGGCCAACATGTGGTTTGCGCCTTTTCTCGCGCCGCCCGGCGATGGCGCGACGGGGCGGAGCGCGGCTATGGAAGAAGGCGCTCACGCGTTGCTGAGCGCGCTCGCCCACTGGGGGCCGCCGGGAACGGCCCTCGATCTTGCCTGGGCCACGCCTTCGGGCCTCGCCGGAGCAGAGGCGGTGGGGCCCCGGGGCGCCGCCATGGGCGAATCCTGGGAGGCCTATGAGCCCGCGGCTCAGGAAACGCTCCTGCATCTCCTCGGCGCGCTGCGCCAAGGTCCGGCCGGCATCGCCCCCTACGCCGGGCCGGAGCTGCGTCTGATTCTGGACGCACCGTTCTTCGACGACGCCAACCACGAGGCCTGCCTCCATGCCGCCGCGTCCGCCATCGCCGCGGGCGCGCCCGTGACCTTCGGTTTCCAGCGTGGCGCCGCCGCGTCCGCCGGAGCCAACGCCCAGGCCGCGCCCGCGGCCGCCCAGGCCATCGCCCTGAACCTGCCCCGCCTCGCGGCGGAAGCGGGCCACGAACGGTTGGACTCGTTTCTGCCCGAGTTGGACGCCCTCATCGGCCTGGCGGCGCAAGGCCACCACGACAAGCGGCTGTTCGTGGAGAAACTGGCGAGCTTGGAGGGGTTGAGTCCCTTGGCCTGGTTGCTGGAGCCCGCCGAGGGACTTCCCTATATAGATGTCCACGGGTTGGAGTATCGGATCGAGATCCTGGGCTTGAGCGAAGCGCTAGCGCTCCTGCTGGGCGACGCTGGTGCTTACGGCGCGGCGGAGCGGGAAGACGCGGCCCGCCGCATCGCCCGCCGCGTCCGCGAACGTTGCGCCGATCTGGCGGCCGGCTCCGGCATGGCCATCTTACCTGGCGCATGCGACAGCGGCGGCGTGGCCCGGCGCTTCGCCGCCATGGACCTCCAGCAGGGAAGCGCGGCGAGCCGGACCGCGCGATCCAGCATTCACGGCGGAGAAAGCACCTATACCCGCGGCGCGGCCCTCCCGGAAGGCGCCCTGGCGACGCCGATGGATCGGCTCCGGTGGGAGGGCCTCGTACTCGCCGAGTTGGGAGCGGCCGACGCCCCTGCCGCCGTCACGTTGCCAGGCCCCGGCGTGGACCCCGGCAGCATCGCGCGCTTCGTCCGTCAGGCGCACAACCAAACCCTTGCGCGAGGCCTGCGGTTTACGGTTCCCACTGATTAGCGCGAACCCGGGGAGACGCTTGGCTCACGTCGCGCGCGCCGCCGCGCCGGATCCGGCGTCCCGCTTCGCCGCGGCCGTGTCCATGCTTTGGATCAGGCCAGCTTCCATGTCGTAGACAATGGCGAGCATCCCTTCCTCCGTGTCGTGGAGCAAGGTCCGGTTCATCTGCTCGATGTAATCCACGAGGGATTCGCGCAGGAGGGGCCGGTTCACCTTTTCCGTCCGGTGATGATCCCACACATCCCAAGCGATTACCCCCACGCCCACGATGGGACCCAGCATCTTGCCGCCGGCCCGAGCCGCCACCTTGCCCCCCGTCCGCGCGGCCATGCCCGAAGCCGCGCGGCCTGCTTGAGCGCCCACGGTCCGCTGGCCGAGACGCGCTGTATAGCGCGTCAACGTGGACCCAAGCACGACGGCGCCGCCCGCGCCCGTGGCGGTGACGGCCTTCAGGGACAATTCGACCTGCCGGCCGCCCTCCACTCCTTGGGTAAGGATTGACACATCCGTCAGGTACCGATCCCAGTCCGCCTCAGGAATGCGGTAGCGGTCCGGGATCTCGCCGAGGCGTCCCCGAAGATCCGCCACGTACGCGTCCATCACCTCCCGCGTCATGTGCTCAAGCTCCAACTGGGCGATTTGCGGACGAAGCACCCGGGTGGCGAACTCTTCTTGAATGGTTTCCGTGATCCGCTCGGCGGCCGAAGGCTGGTCGGACAGGACCCGCTCCACGCCAGCGTACCACAGGCTCTGGATCCCCAGGACCTGCTGGGTCCAATATCCGAAATACCAGTCCAGAAAATCGTTGTCGATACGCTCGATGAGTCCGTCCCGCCATACGTCCAGCTTCGCTTCAGCCGCCTCCGCGGCTTCGAACCGGGACGCTTCGAGAGCCTGGGCCACGTCCCGGTCCACCTTGTCCCAGGGGATGGCCGGCGCGGCCGGTTTGCTTCGGGGCGCGGACACCGCCCCCAGGCGGGAATCGTCCCCGAGCATGTAGCGGCCGCCCGCGGCGATGGCGATGGCGAAAATGCCGAACACCACCACGCCGACAAGCAGCTTTCTTGCGGCGTCCAACAGTTGAATCCACGCCGTAACGGTCTTGGCTATCATGGGCGACTCCTTCTCGGATACCCCGGGGTTATGCATCTGGGAGGCCGTCGTTGTCTTGGACCGCCCCGCGGCCGCTTTGGCGCCAATCGCGCCCTCCCGAGCGCTTTCGCGTTGGGGCGGGCGGCGGCGGGAACAAGCAAGTATACCTGGCTTTAGCGTGAAGAGAGGGCCGGCCGCCGCGTGTCCACAAGTCTTAGAGATCCACGAGCGCACGCGGAAGTTCCCATTCTTGGCCTGGATAGTGCCAGAATGCGCCTCTTTGCGCAAAACGCAATGGGTATTCGGAAGCGGAACGCAACCGCGACCACCCGCCCCTCGCGTTGGCTTCGGCCCCATCCGAAAGCGGAGCCGGCATTGCCCCACCCGCCGGGATGTGATATCCTCCCATCGCTTTCGAAGGGCGATTAGCTCAGCTGGTTAGAGCGCCTGCCTTACACGCAGGAGGCCGTTGGTTCGAGTCCAACATCGCCCACCATACGTAAGTCTTTGTAGGGCAATGAGATACGCGGGAAACCCAGCCCCCGCGCAGGCCGTTAGTCCCTTGTCGAAAACGTCCCCCCGGGGACAATTCGGAAAGGATGGCCCGCCCATGCCCGCCAAGCGAGTCCCCCGCCTGTGTTTTGATCGCGCCAAGCAAACCCATTTTGTGCGCCTGAATGGCCGGAAATACTATCTTGGCCCCGACGCCGCCCAAGCCAGCATTCGTTACGGTGAATTGATCGCCAAGCATCGCGCCGGAGCGCTCCAAGAGGCCACGGATTCCAGGATCACCGTCCAGGAAGCGGCGGCCAAGTATCGCCAGCACGCCCAAAGGTACTATGGCGAAAGGTCCGGTGAGTTCGGGAACGTCCGCCGCGCCTTGGACGCCTTGATCGTGCTGTACGGTTCGGAGCCCCTTGAAAGCATCGGCCCCAAGCGCCTGAAAACGCTTCAAGGCGCCCTAGTCCAGGAAGGGCGCCTTTGCCGCCGGGAGATCAATCGCGTTGTCTCCCATGTCCGGCGGTTTGCGAAATGGGCCGTTTCTGAGGAAATTGTCCCCGGTGATT
>SLHB01000063.1 GCA_007136375.1 Candidatus Hydrogenedentota bacterium | reverse complement strand
TGCTCTGCGAGATTTGGTAACCCCGGCGCCAGGCCGGTATAGAAGAGGTGCGTCGTGTCTAGAATAGGTAAATTGCCCATTTCCGTTCCTTCCGGGGTGAAATGCGAACTGAAGGGCTGTCAGATAAAGGTCACCGGTCCGAAGGGCGCCCTGGAGCGGGAGCTGAGCGATAAGGTGAGCGTGGAAATCCGCGACGGCGAGATTGTGGTTACGCGGCCATCGGAAGACAGCGAACGGCGGGCGCATCACGGCCTGACGCGGGCGCTGATAAACAATATGGTTATGGGCGTCTCCGAGGGGTACGAGAAAGAGTTGCAGATTCAAGGCGTGGGGTATCGCGCGTCGCTGCAAGGCAAGACGCTGCATCTCGCCCTCGGGTACAGCCATCCTGTCACGGTGGAGCCGCCGGAAGGCATCCAGTTTGCGGTCGAAGGGACCCAGACGATCAAGGTCAGCGGGTTCGATAAAGAATTGGTCGGTCAGACCGCGGCGGACATTCGGAAGCTGCGTAAACCCGAACCGTACAAGGGCAAGGGCATTCGATACGCCAACGAGACGGTCCGGCGAAAGGTCGGCAAGTCGGGCGGCAAATAGGCGGATAAGGGGCTGACCGGTCCCTGTTTCGCCCAGACGGCGCCGCCGGAGCCCCAGGCGCCGCGGACGAGAAACGGTTCGCGGCCAGGGCAGGGAGAAGACGCGAGGCTATGGCAACGGTACAACACAAGAATACGCGCCTGCGGCGCCGCCACCTTATTGTCCGCAAGCAGATCAAGGGGACGGCGGAGCGGCCGCGGCTTACGGTGCGCCGCTCGTTGAAGCACGTCTACGCTCAGCTTATCGACGACACGGAAGGGCGGACGCTAGCCGCCGCGTCGTCCATGGAGTTGAAGATTACCGGCGGCAACGTGGAGGCCGCAAAAGCGGTGGGCAAGGCCTTGGCGGACAAGGCGAAGGCCCTGGAAATCAAAAAGGTGTGCTTCGATCGTGGCGGCAGGAAATTTCACGGACGGGTGAAGGCCGTGGCCGACGCGGCGCGCGAAGGCGGTCTGGAATTCTAGGAGAGCGATTTTGAGCACAGCACGCGGCACGCGGGACGGACGGGGCGATAGGCGGTCCCGGGACAGTCAAGACAACAATTTTATCGAACAGGTGGTCAAGATCTACCGTGTCGCCAAAGTGGTGAAAGGCGGCCGGCGCTTTAGCTTTAGCGCCGTGGTCGTCGTCGGGGATGGAAAGGGCAAAGTGGGCGCGGCCACCGGCAAGGCGACGGAAGTGCCGGAAGCCATCCGCAAGGCCATCGAGAAAGCCAAAAAGAACATGGCCGCCGTCCCTATCGTAAGCACGACCGTGCCGCATGAGGTGGTTGGCCGTTCCGACGCGGCGCGCGTGCTTCTGAAGCCCGCGTCCCTCGGTACCGGCGTGGTGGCCGGCGGCAGTGTCCGCGCCGTTATGGAGGCGGCGGGCTACCAGAACGTGTTGACGAAGTGCCTGGGCTCGAACAACGCCACGAACGTCGTGTGGGCCGTTATGGACGGCCTTCGGCAACTGAAGACGGCGGAGGAAGTGGCCGACATGCGCGGCCTTTCCGTGAGCGCCGTCCTCTAACCCCCGTTCGCTCAGAAACGGCCCGCCCCGTGGCGGACGAAGCCGTGCAACAAGCGTAAGGAACACACTAGCGATGGAATTGCATGCGTTACCAGCAGAGGCGGGCGGCCGCCGCGCGCGCAAGCGCGTGGGACGAGGGCCCGGCTCGGGGACCGGCAAGACGAGCGGAAAAGGGCACAAGGGACAGAAGGCGCGGTCGGGCTATTCGCGCCGGCGGGGCTTCGAAGGCGGACAGATGCCGCTGAACCGCCGCCTGCCCAAGCGCGGCTTTACCCAAGAGACCCGCTTCCCGGTATACGGAGTGAATCTGGACACGCTGGACCGTTTTTTCGCGGAAGGCGCGGAGGTGAGTCTCGAAACACTGGCCGCCGCCGGTCTTGGCTATACGGGCGCGAAGCGGGTCAAGATTCTTGCCCGCGGCGAAGTGACGAAACCGCTGAAGGTGGTGGTCCACGCGATTAGCGCGGGCGCGAAGAGCAAGATCGAGGCTGCGGGCGGACAAGTCACGGTTCTGCCGATTCCCAAGCAACTGGGGCGCAAGCGGCGCGCGAAGCCAGCGTCGGCGTAGGTTAATAGCTGCGGCGCATTGCGTCATGTTATCATTAGCAACTATGAGCGTCATGCTCACGGCGCGTGGCTGGACCACGGTGGGAGACGCGAAGCATTACCGCTGCCCGGATGGCGGCAGTTAAGGAGGGCAATCGGTGGCCCAGCCGATTGAGGCGATTCGCAACGCCTTCAAAATACCGGAACTGAAGCAACGCATTATCTTTACGCTGACGATGCTCGCCATCTACCGGCTTGGGGCGCACGTGCCCACGCCCGGGGTGGACGGCGTGACGTTGGCGCGGCGCGTTCATGAAGGAGGCGGGCTGCTCGGGTTCTACGACTTGTTCTCCGGCGGCGCTTTCGCGCAAGCGACAATCTTCGCCCTCGGCATCATGCCGTACATTAGCGCGTCGATTATTATGCAGTTGCTGACGGCGGTGGTGCCGGCTCTCGAACAACTGAAGCGGGAAGGCCAAGAAGGCCAAAAGAAGATCACCGAGTATACGCGCTACGGCACCATTGGCTTGTGTATCGTCCAGGCCATTGGCGTGTCGTTTTTCTTGCAGAACATGGGTCCGGAGATCGTGCCGAACCCGGGCCTCGGTTTTACGATGATGTGCGTGATGTCCTTCACTACAGGCACGGCTTTTGTGATGTGGCTGGGCGAGCAGATTAGTGAACGAGGCGTCGGCAATGGGATCTCGCTCATTATCTTCATTAGTATTGTGTCAGGCTTGCCCACGGCGTTGAACAACCTGGGCACCATGCTCGGCGCGGGCGAAATCGACATTCTCATGATCATGTTGCTGTTCGTGATGCTTGTCGTGGTCACCGGTTTTGTGGTCATGGTTACCCAAGGGCAACGGCGGATTCCGGTGCAGTATCCACGCCAAGTGAAGGGGCGCAGGGTGTTTTCGGGCGCGCGGAACTACCTGCCCCTCCGGGTGAACCAGGCGGGCGTGATTCCGATCATCTTCGCCAGCTCGATTCTGATGCTGCCGGGCATGGTGGTGGGTTCGCTGGATATCCCCGGCGCTATTTTCTTCCAGGATTGGCACAACACCTGGATATATAACACGATCTACGTGGGCATGATCATCTTCTTCTGTTTCTTCTATACCGCTATCACCTTCAACCCGGTTGAGATGGCGGACAACATGAAGAAGTACGGCGGCGTCATTCTCGGCGTGCGGCCCGGGAAGGCGACGGCGGAGTATCTGCAATTCGTGATGACGCGCATCACCTTGGTCGGGTCGGTGTTCCTGGCTGGCGTGGCGCTGTTGCCCCAGTTGGTGTACCAGTTCATGGGCATTTATGATTGGCACGTGGCGAGTTTCTTCGGCGGCACCAGCCTGTTGATCCTGGTCGGCGTCGGTCTCGACACGGTCCGGCAAATCGAGCAGCATCTGGTGATGCGGAATTACGAGGGCTTCATGAAGGGCCGGCGTGTTCGTGGCCGGCGCATGTAGCGGGCGGACACGCTCATGCCCAACAATCCCAGGCTGGTGTTTTTCGGTCCGCCCGGCGCCGGCAAAGGCACGCAAGCGGAACGGCTTACCGAAACGTACGGCGTGCCTCATATATCGAGCGGCGACATCCTGCGCGATGGCAGCCGGAGCGGTACGGAGCTGGGAAACGAGATTGCGTCCTATATCGACAACGGCCGATTGGTGCCCGACGAGCTGATCTGCCGGATTATCTTCGAGGAGATCGCGAAACCGGCCTGCCAACGCGGGTTCGTGTTGGATGGGTTCCCCCGCTCGGTGGAGCAGGCGGAGGCCTTGGATGAAATCCTGGCCGGGCGCGGATTCCGCTTGCAAGGCGCCATTGAACTGGAGCTTTCCGAGGCGGAGATTACGGACCGCCTGACCGCGCGGCGCTGGTGCGAGGACTGCGGGGCCGTTTTCAATCTGAAATTTGATCCGCCGGAAATGCGCGGATGCAAGCGGGGCCGGCCCATAAGCGAATGCGACATTGTGCAGCGCGCCGATGATACGGCGGGCACCGTACAGACCCGGTTGAAGGTGTACCGGGAAACGGCCGGGCCCATCATTGACTACTACGCTAGAGATGGGCGTTTGTACCCCATTGTGACGAATGGACAGAGCCCGGAGGAAGTGTTTCGGCAGTTGCAGAATACCTTAGGCGAAATGGGAGTCGTCCCGGTACAGTGATTAGTACGCGTGAAGAGGCCGAAATCGCCATCCTCCGGGAGGCGAACCAGATGGTGGCCCAGGTGTTGGTGTCCTTGGCGGAACACGTCGCGCCCGGCGTGAACACACTGGAGTTGGACGAGCTCGCGTACGACATGATCACCGGGATGGGCGCGAGGCCGGCGTTCCTGGGGTACATGGGCTTTCCGAATTCGACCTGCATTTCCGTGGACGAAGTCATTGTCCACGGAATCCCGGGTAAACGGCGTTTACAGGAAGGCCAAATCGTGAGCATGGACGTGGGCGTGGCCCACGGCGGATTCATAGGCGACGCCGCCATCACCGTGCCCTGTGGGGAGGTGAACGGCGAGCGCCGCCGGCTCATGGATGTGACGGACCAGGCCCTGACTGCGGCTATCGCCGCCGCCCGCGCCGGCAATTACGTCGGCGACATTGGGCGGGCCGTCCAGTCCGTTTGCGACGGTTCGGGATTTGCCATTGTGCGGTGTTTCACCGGCCACGGGATCGGCCGGGCGATGCACGAGCCGCCGCAGATCCCCAACTATGATACGGGCAAGCGCGGTCCGCTGCTCAAGCCCGGGATGGTCATCGCCATAGAGCCCATGATCAGCGCGGGCTCCCATGAAGCCAAGGTATTGAAGGATGGTTGGACCGCCGTCACGAAGGACGGACGGCCCAGCGCCCATTTTGAGCACAGCGTCGTTATCCGCGAGGGAAAGGCGGACATTCTGTCCGCCACGCCCAAGCTGGTTTGGGGTCAGTGCGCCTAAGAGTTGTCTGGCAGCCGATTGAATATGCAAAAAGAAGATGCAATCGAAGTAGAAGGCACCGTAGTGGAGCCATTGCCGAACGCGATGTTCCGGGTCGAGCTCAAGAACGGCCACATCGTGTTGGCCCATATTTCCGGGAAAATGCGGATGAATTTCATCCGGATTTTGCCTGGAGATCGGGTGAAATTGGAGATGTCTCCCTACGATTTGTCGCGAGGCCGCATTACCTACCGTTATAAGTAAGCCTCTCCCACCGTGAGTATCGTGGGAGTCGGCGCCGGGAAGGTCTTCCCGGCGCGCGGGCGCACCGCGCGCGGAGGCGGGAACGGATCCGGCGAGAAACGGCCGCCGATGCAAATACAGGAGCGATAGTCATGAAAGTACGGGCGTCTGTTCGCAAGATTTGCGACAAATGTAAGGTGATCCGCCGCCATGGGCGCGTGCGGGTCATTTGTGAGAATCCGAAGCACAAACAGCGGCAAGGCTAAGGCCGCCAGGAGATCAGCTCGCATGGCGCGTATAGTGGGTGTCGACCTCCCGCGCAATAAGACCATCTGGGCAGGGGTTCAGCAGATTTACGGTGTGGGCCGCACGCGGGCGTCCCAAGTGCTTGCCAGCCTGGAGATTAATCCGTTGACGCGGGTCCGCGACGTAAGTGACGAAGACGCGAACCGCATTTCGCAGGCCATTCAAGACGCTTATCGCGTTGAGGGCGATTTGCGGCGCGAGACGATGGGCAACATCAAGCGGCTCATGGACATCAATTGTTACCGGGGGCTGCGGCACAAGCGCGGCTTGCCCACCCGGGGCCAACGGACACACACCAATGCGCGCACGCGCAAGGGTCCCCGGTCCGTTTCGATTAAAGGCAAGAAATAGGGAGGAAGCGTTCAGTGGCCAAAGAGAAACGGAAGAGCAAGGGCAAGAAGCGGCGCACGACGCTCAATGTGACATCGGGCGTGGCCCATATTCAGGCGACATTCAACAACACGATCATATCCATCGCGGACAATCAGGGCAACATCGTCTCCTGGTCCAGCGCGGGACAGGTGGGATTCTCGGGATCGCGCAAGAGCACGGCTTTCGCCGCCCAGGTCGCCGCCGAAGCCGCGACGCAGCGGGCGCGGGAGATGGGCTTGAAAGAGGTCAAGGTGCAGGTGAACGGGCCTGGCGCGGGCCGCGAGTCGGCCATCCGCGCCATCCAAGCCGCGGGTTTGGACGTGACGCTAATCCGCGACGTGACCCGGATCCCCCACAACGGTTGCCGGCCACGGAAGCGGCGCCGCGTCTGAGTTCCCGTCCTGGCCGTTGGTTCCGCGGCCCAAGCTGCATGCGGCGCTACTGGCGCAATCCCGCTACCCCTGCATCGGCGTAAGCGCGCCGGCTTCTACCCGGCTGGCCTCATCCCCTGGAGACTGGAACTCATGATAGCAAACGAGTTTGTAACACCGAAATGGGTCAAATTAGATGAAGGGTCCGCTGAAACCTACGCGCGGTTTCAGATCGAGCCCTTTGAGCGCGGTTATGGCACCACCGTCGGCAACGCCTTGCGCCGGGTCTTGCTGGCGAGTCTCGAGGGTTCCGCCGTTACGGCCCTGCGCATCGAGGGCGTGGAGCATGAGTTTTCCGCCATTCCGGGAGTCAAGGAAGACGTCACCGAGGTTGTGTTGAATCTCAAGCGTTGCGACCTGCGCCTGGAGAGCGAGGAGCCCGTGATCTTCACCTTTAACCACCAGGGCGAGGGCGATATTACGGCGGGCATGGTCTTTAAGGACTCGGGCGTTGGGTGCTTTAACCCGGACCAACACGTGATGACGTCCACCTCGGACAACACGGAGCTCCAGATCGACATCAAGGTCGCGCGCGGCCGCGGTTATCTGACGGCGGACAACTTCGAGCTGGAGCACGCCGCCATCGGCACCGTGTACCTCGACGCGAATTTCTCGCCCGTGAAGCGGGTGAATTTCTTGGTGGAGGACGCGCGGGTCGGGCAGAAGACGGACTACGACCGCTTGCTCCTCGAGGTGTGGACCAACGGGTCGATCACGCCGGACCTGGCGGTGCAAGAAGCCGCGCAACTGCTCATCGACCATTTCGCCATCTTTGTGCAGCAGGAGGGCGAAAGCAAGGACGACGGCGCGGGTTTTGGCGCCGCCGATCCGGAGTTGTTGCGCTTGCTGGCCCGGCCCATTGACGAGCTGGAGCTGAGCGTCCGCGCGGCCAATTGCCTTAAGGCCGCGGACATCCGGACCATCGGCGACTTGGTTGTCCGCAACGAATCCGAGATGCTGAAGTTTCACAACTTCGGCAAGAAGTCCCTGGACGAGATTAAGGCGCTTCTTGAACCCCTGGGCTTGCAGTTGGGCATGACCGTGGGCCCCGCCGCGGCGGCGGCCAGCGGCGCGGACGGCGGCCTCTCCGATGACGCGGATGATGTGGACGAAGACGACGGTGAATCCGTCGACGAAGACGCGCCCAGCGTGCCGGCCGAAGAAGAAGAGGAAGAAGAAGTTTAAGTCCGGAGGCCCTGGAGCGGGTTTACGGGATGGAGGAGTTGAGTCATGCGTCACCGAAAGTCGGGCCGGCGCCTCGGGCGGACGACGAGCCACCGGAAGGCCACGATGAAGAACTTGGCCTTGGCCTTGTTTACCCATCACGCCATTGAGACGACGAAGGCCAAATCACAGGAGCTGCGGCGCTTCGCCGAGCCCCTGATCACGTTGGCGAAGAAGGACACGGTGCACAACCGGCGCCGGGCGTTTGCCGCGTTGCGCGATGACACGGTCGTGCGGAAGCTGTTCAACGAGTTGGGCCCGGCCTATGCGGAGCGGCCCGGCGGGTATACCCGGATTCTGAAGTTGGGCTCGCGGCACGGCGACGCCGCGCCGATGGCCCGGATCGAACTGGTAGAAATAGGCGAGTACGAGCCGGCCGACTAGGCGGGAGCCGGTCCTGCGTACTAAGGGGACAACCGGCGCGGCGGAGGCCCTGACAAGGCCGCCGGGCGCGGCCGGTTTGGTCCCGGCGCGAGCCCCAGGGGCATGGGCGGCAAAGCCCGTCCGGGCACGGGGCGGCAAGCTAGAGTGGCGGCGCGAAGTGGCCTCCCGGACGCGGGGCCGCAAGAAGAAAGAGCACGCTGGGAAACGCCACTTGGATATGCAATCAGGCAACAGAAGGAATTAGACACGTCTTATGGCTAGAAAGTTGGGACCCAAACACAAGTTGTGCCGGCGGTTGGGCGCCTGTATCTGGGACAAGCCGAATTGCCCCTCCATCAACCGTCCCTACGCCCCCGGGCAGCACGGGCAGAATCAGCGCCGCAAGCTTTCCGTATACGGTCAGCAGCTCCTGGACAAGCAAAAGATCCGCACGCACTACGGGCTGATGGAGCGGCAAATGCGCCGCACCTTCGAGAAAGCCCAGCGCATGGGCGGCGTTACCGGCAGCAACCTGCTTATGCTGCTGGAGTCGCGGCTCGATTGCGTCGTGTACCGGTTGGGCTTCGCCCGGACCATCGCGGCCGCGCGCCAGCTTGTGAATCACGGCCACATCGTCGTGGATGACAAGAAGGTGGACATACCGTCCTTCCGTGTCATACCCGGCATGCAGGTGAGCATCCGCGAGAAGAGCCGGAAGATTCCCATGGTGGCGGAGGGCGCCGAGGACCTGCCCCGCCAACTACCGGAATACTTGGAGCGGGCCCCTAAATCCTTCGAAGGGCGCATGACCGCTGTGCCGAATCTAGAGACTATTCCGTTCCAGGCCAACACGGCCGGCGTCATCGGATTCTACAGCCGCTAGAGGGATAGCGAAAAGCGTATGCGCTGGCCTCGGCGCGCCGCCGGGGCTAGCGTTTTCCGCGTGCCCGATCCCGCTGCCGGCGCGGCTTTCCCGCCGTCGCGCCTTCGGGCGGGACGGCGCCATGGCCGCGTCCGCGTAGCGAAAAAAAACGTCGCCCGGCCCGAAAGCCCATGCCTGTCGAGCTCCCCCTTTTACAGAACACCCGCCAGATCACCGAGGCGTTGGCCCAGCGCGGCGGTCCGCGCCGCGTCGACGCCGTGGGCGCGTGGGGTTCTGGCAAGACCATCCTGGCGCTTCAAGCCGCCCAAGTCATGGAGCGGCCCCTCCTGGTTATCACCCGCGGCCGTATCGAGGCCGAGCACGTCCACGAGGATCTCGTTACTTTCGCAGGCGAGGACCGGTGCAGCCACCTGCCCGCCTGGGAAGTTCTGCCCACCGACGTGATGGCGCCGTCCGACGACGTGGTCGCCGAGCGGATGCACACCCTCAAGACCCTCGCTCGCGCCATGGAGACAGGCGGGCCGGCCTATGCCGCCGCGCCGGTGCGCTCCCTGCTGCAACATGTGGTCCAGCGAGAGCGCCTTATGGGACAGAGCAAGCGCCTCGCCGTGGGAGAAGAATACGAGCTCGAAGATCTGGTCGGCGCCCTCGTGGATCTCGGGTACAACCGCGAACTGATGGTCGAGGACCGGGGCGTGTTGAGCGTCCGGGGCGGGATCCTAGACATCTTCCCCATCTCCGAAGAGCTTCCGGTCCGGATCGAGTTCTTCGGCGACGAGATTGAATCGATCCGCCGGTTCGAACCGGAGACTCAGCGCAGCATCGAACGGATCGACGCCGTCGACATCCTTCCCCGGTCGGAGAAGGCCCTCCTGTCCGGGGCGGGCGCCGGAAACGATCAGCTCGCCACGGTTCTCGACTACTTTCCGGAAAACACGCTCGTGGCGATTGAAGAGCCGCTCACGGTCCGGGACGAAGCCCTCCAACTCGCGGAGCAGTTCGGAGATCGTCCCTTTTTCTTGGACTGGGAGACGTTGGAGCGGGAGCTCTCAAGCTTCTCCACACTGACCTTGGCGCAGATCCCTCATGGCGCCGGCGCCCACGAAGGAACACGCGTTCAAGCGGCCATGCACGGGATCCCCGGTTGGCAACACGAACCCGAGGGCTTCTGGCGGCAACTGGAGGCTTGGAACCGGGACGGCTACACCGCCGTGCTCCTGTGCAACAACGCCGGCGAGCGGCGGCGGCTCCTCGAGTTGCTGGAGGACCGGGGCTACCGGCCGGGGGGAGACGACGGCTTCAAACTGCGCGTCGAGCTAGGGAATCTCCACAGCGGCTTCGTGTCCGAAGGGGATCGCCTCGCCGTTTTGAGCGAACGCGAGATCTTCGGCCGTCACTATATCCAGCGCAAGCGCCGCCGCTTCGAAGCTGGCGAGACCGTCACGGCGTTCAGCGACCTGAAAGTGGGCGACTACGTGGTTCACGAGGATCACGGCATCGCCTGCTATCACGGGCTACGGCGTTTCGAAGGGAAGGCCGGCGATTTCCTCGCGCTGAAGTACCAAGGCGGCGATACCCTGTACGTCCCCGCGTCTCACATCGACGCTATCCAGAAGTACACGGGCGGCGACGGCGCCTTCCCGAAGATCGACAAGCTCGGCGGCGCCACCTGGGCGCGGACGAAGGCCAAGGTTAAGAAGGCCGTCCGCGACATGACGGAAGAGCTCGTGGCGCTGTACGCCCGCCGTGAGAGTCAACAGGGCGTCGCGTTCTCCCCGGACACGCCGTGGCAGCGCGAGTTCGAGGACGCCTTCCCCTATGAAGAGACGCCGGACCAGGCCCGCGCCATCTTGGACGTGAAGGCGGACATGCAGAAGGGCCGGCCGATGGATCGCTTGGTGTGCGGCGACGTGGGCTATGGCAAGACGGAAGTGGCCCTCCGCGCGGCGTTCAAGGCCGCCGTCGACGGCAAGCAGGCCGCCGTCCTTGTGCCGACGACGGTGCTTGCGGAACAGCACTACCTCACCTTCAAGGAACGCTTGGCCGACTATCCCGCCCGCGTCGAAATGATGAGCCGCTTCCGCACCCAAGCCCAGCTCAAGAAGACGGCGGAACGGCTGAAATCGGGTGAGGTGGACATTGTCATTGGCACCCACCGCCTCATTTCGAAGGACATTCAGTTCAAGGATCTGGGCCTGGTGATCATTGACGAGGAGCAACGCTTCGGCGTCGCGCAGAAGGAGCGCCTGAAGCAGTTGCGCACGCAGGTGGACGTGCTGACCCTGAGCGCCACGCCCATTCCCCGGACGCTCAACCTCTCCCTGATGGGCGTGCGCGACATGAGCATCATCAACACCGCGCCCAATGATCGCCTGCCCATTCACACCTGCATCGACGTCTTCGATGAACGCCTCATCCAGGAAGCCATCGAGCGGGAGCTGGCGCGCCAGGGCCAAGTGTTCTTCGTCTACAACCGGGTCAAGGGCATCCAGCAGTACGCCGATCTGGTGCGCAAGCTCGTTCCCCACGCCCGCGTGGCCGTCGGTCATGGACAGATGGCCGAGCACGAGCTTGAGCGGGTGATGACGTCTTTCATCCACCATGAAATCGACGTCCTCGTCTGTACGACCATCATCGGATCGGGCCTCGACATCCCGAACGCGAACACGATCATCGTGAACAACGCCGGCCACTTCGGGCTGGCCGAGCTCTATCAGCTTCGCGGGCGCGTCGGCCGCTACAAGCACCGGGCCTTCGCGTATCTCCTCGTGCCGGGGGAGCGGGCGATGACGGAGGACGCGCAGAAACGGCTCAAGGCCCTGGAGGAATTCTCCAGCCTCGGTTCCGGCTTGCGCATCGCCATGCGCGACTTGGAGATCCGCGGCTGCGGCAACATCCTCGGCGGCGAGCAGCACGGCAACATCGCCGCCGTGGGCTACGAGACCTACACCCAACTCATCCAAGAGACGGTGGCCGAGTTGAAGGGGGAGCCCATCCGGACCGTGCACCTGCCCCCCTTTGAATACGCCGTGGACGCGTACATCCCGGCTGAGTACGTGCCCAGCGAGACGCAGAAGATCACCCTGTACAAACGCGTTTCTGGCGTGCGCGGTCCGGACGACCTCGCCGAAATGGAAGACGAACTGAAGGACCGCTTCGGCGCGCCGCCCGCGCCGGTCCGCCGCTTGCTCGGGGTGATGCGCGTGCGCGCCCTCGGCGCGGAGTTGGGCGCGAAACGCGTCCTAGCCGCGAAACGGACCCTCGTGGTGGAGATGACGTCCGGCCGCTTTCACGAAGGCGGCATGCGGAACGCCCTCGTACAAGCCTTCGGAAAACGGATCCAGTTCGCGTGGAAGAATCAGCCGTCCATCGAACTGCAAATGACGGACGAAGCGCCGGAGACCGTCCTCGAAGAAGCCCGAAAGTTCCTTGAAACCCTCCTGGAGTTGGAGGAATAGGGGGCGAGGTCACTCCGACATTCCGGCGATTCTCTCCGCCGACGCCTTTCTATCTCCGATCACGATTGAGTACCTTCCCCCCCGAGCGGTTCCCCCTGTTGTCGCCGTGGTTCCGAGTCTGGGCGTGTTGTCCAAAGCATTCGATGATCCACCTGTCCTTTTGCGCTGCTTTGCGGGCGGGCTTTCTTGAACGCGGGCGCGCGGCGGGGGATACTGGGGCGCGGGCGCTCATGAGGCGCCCGGGAGCCTATGGAACGGAGGACCAGGATCATCATGACAAGCATTGTGAAAGGGGGAACGGCGATGAGGAAACCTGCGGCGCTTCATATGTGCGCAGTGTTGGCGGCCACGGCCGCGGTGTTGGCGGCGGGCTGGGCCTGCGCGGCCACGGATGAAGACGTGGAACGGGAAGGATGGGGCCTTGTCTGGTCGGAAGAGTTCGACTATGACGGACACCCGGATTCCGAGAAATGGAACTATGAGTACGGCTTTATTCGGAACCAAGAAGCCCAGTACTACACGCGGGAGCGGCTGGAGAACGCCCGGGTGGAGGACGGCCGCCTGATCATCGAGGCGCACAAGGAGGAGTATCCGAACGCGAGCTACGAGGAGGGATCGGGGCATTGGGCGCGGTCGCGGGAGCATGCGGAATATACTTCCGCGTCGCTCACGACCGAGAACCGGCAGCATTTCCAGTACGGGCGGATCGAGGTGCGCGCCCGCCTGCCCCAGGGCGTGGGCGTCTGGCCCGCTATCTGGATGCTCGGCGAGAACCGCCGGGATGTCGGCTGGCCCCGTTGCGGCGAAATCGACATCATGGAGTTCGTGGGCTTTGACCCCAACACGATCCACGCCAATGTGCACACCCAGGCGTACAATCACAGCATAGGCACGGGCCAGGGCGACAGCATCCAGGCGGAAGCGCCGTGGGACAGCTTCCACATCTACGGTATCGAATGGGATAGTGAACGTATTGACTTCTTTTTCGATGACGAGGTGTATTTCACCTATGAGAAGGAAGAGGACGCGGGCGAGGCGGAGTGGCCCTTCGATCAGCCTTTCTATCTCATCCTCAATGTCGCCATTGGCGGCGCCTGGGGCGGTCAGCAGGGCATCGACGATGACATCTTTCCGCAACGCATGGAGATCGATTACGTCCGGGTCTACGAGCGGGAGTAGACTCCGCGCGCGTGATGTATAAAGCGGGCTTCCCGGGGCAAGGGGAGGGAAGACCCGGGAAGCCCGCTACAGCCGTCCGTAGAACGAGGCCACGGACGGAGGATGGATGCGCTAGCCGACGCCCGCTTCGCCGGTCTCGCCGGTGCGGATGCGCACGCATTCGTGAAGCTCCAGCACGAAGATCTTGCCGTCGCCGATCTGGCCGGTCTTCGCGCCCTTGATGATGGCGTCGACGGCCGGCTTCACGAAGGCGTCGGTGACGGCGAGTTCGAGCCGGACCTTCTTCAGGAGGTTCACCTCCACGGTCGCGCCGCGGTAGGTTTCGGTGTAGCCCATCTGTTGGCCGCAGCCCAGGGCGTTGGTCACGGACATCTTGGTCACGTTGCTGTCGAAGAGCGATTGCTTTACTGCCGTCAACCGCTCGGGTTGAATGTAGGCGACAATCAATTTCATCTCACATTATCTCCTTCAAGCCGGTGGGCCGGCGGGTTTTAGCGGCTGCTGAAGATCTGGAATCCGCCGTACGACTCCATGCCGTGTTCGTCGATGTCCAGGCCTCGGATCTCTTCGTTTTCGCTGACACGGATGCCAATCGTGGCCTTCAGAATCAGGAAGAACACCATCGCGGAGATGAAGTAGGTGGCGCCGCAGGCCAGCACGCCGATGACTTGCCAGACCAAGTCGCCGCCGCCGAAGAAGGCGACCGCCAACGTGCCCCAAATGCCGCAGGTCAAGTGTACGGAGATGGCGCCCACGGGGTCGTCGAGCTTCGCCTTGTCCAGGCCGATGACGGAGAACACAACAATGATGCCCGCGATGAATCCGACGATCATGGCCCAGAAGGGGCTGATGACGTCGGCGCCCGCGGTAATCCCCACGAGACCCGCGAGGGATCCGTTGAGGGTCATGGTCAAGTCGGGCTTCTGCTGTACAGTCCACGACGTGAACATGGCGCCGATGACGCCCGCCGCCGCCGCGAGGGCCGTGGTCACGAAGACCAAGGAGACCTCCTCGGGATCCGCGCTGAGGACGGAGCCGCCGTTGAAGCCGAACCAGCCGAGCCACAGGAGAAATACGCCGATGGTCGCCAGGGGCATGTTGTGGCCTTCGATGGGCCGGATGGTGTTGCCGACGTATTTGCCGATGCGCGGGCCAAGGACGATGACGCCCGCCAAGGCCGCCCAGCCGCCCGCGCTATGCACTAGGGTCGAGCCGGCGAAGTCGTAGAAGCCGCCTTCATCCAGCCAGCCGCCGCCCCACTGCCAGGAGCCGACGATGGGATAGGTCGTGGAAATGTAGATCAAGCTAAACAGCATGAAGGCCGGGAGCTTGATCCGTTCCGCGACGGCGCCCGAAACGATGGTGGCCGCCGTGGCCGCGAACATCGCCTGGAAGATGAAGTCGGTCCAGTAGGTGAACCCGGGATCGTAGGCGGCCGTCATGTCGTCCGGGCCGGGCTGAAGCCAGATGCCCGCCCATCCCAGCACGCCGTTGAACTCCCCGGGATACATGAGGCTGAAGCCGATGATGGCGTAGGTCAAGATCCCGATGGAGATGATGAACACGTTCTTGAAGAGAATGTTCACCGTGTTCTTCGCCCGCGTCATGCCCGCTTCGAGGGACGCGAATCCCAGATGCATCATGAAGACCAGGAAGGTGGCTACGAGCATCCACGTGTTGTTGATCGTGAACATTTCGAGCGACACTTCATCGGCCATCGCCGCCGGCGCTATGGCGGCCATGGCGAGGAGCCCTAGCGCCGCGCCCCAAAACCAGCGCTTGCCATGTCCGCCCGACAATTCCGGTTCGTAGCTGGCGCGCCCCGGGCGGGCGGCTTCATCCGGCGCCGCCGCGTCCCGGGCGCCGGTGGTCAAAGACCTGTCTTTCTTTCCCCTGTTCATCCTCGCGTTCCTTTCACGTTTGCGGCGGCGTCAGTGGCCGCCGATCCGAATACCGTCACCTGAGAAGAGGCCGTCAGGCGTTCATATGGCCGAGAGTGAAGCAATATGCGTGCCAATCGTTTATTCGTCCTTGGCCGTATCAAGTTATATCGTTGCTATATAAGGACTTAGGCGGGTTTTCGGCGCTGGGGTCCACGCCGCGGCGGGCGGGCGCGACGGACCATCCGGTGGCTTCCATGGCCCGCGTAGCTACCAGGCGGTAGGTTTTCAGGCCGGTCCGTTAGGGCCTAGCGCAGGGCCTTCCGTTCGCGCCAGGTCTCTGCAGAGCAAGATGCGGGCCACGTGGTAACGGAGCCGTGGGACGCCGCCTAACCCGTTGATGAGAAAGGAGTTACGCTTTACGGGGCGTGCTAATGAAAGGCGCGTGGCCTACGTGAAGGATGGTTTATGCTACGGATTGGTAGGTTTCGAGGGGGAGATGCTACCGGCCGGTGCGGAACGACTTCGGGTCGATCCCATATTTTCGGACGCGCAGGCCCATGAGGCGCTCGGTAATGCCGAGAAGGTGTGCGGCGCGGGCTTGGTTCCCGTGGCTCCTCCGCAGCGCGTCGATGATCAGGGCGCGCTCGACGTTGTCCAAGGTGGCTTGGAGGTCTTCCGCGCTGTCTTCGCTGGCGCCCATGTCCTCCGCGGCGCGGAGATGGCCCGGGAGATGTTCCGGCTTGACTTGGCGGCCTTCGCAAACCAAGGCGGCGCGCTCCATGCATTGGTCAAGCTCATGCAAGTTGCCGGGCCACCCATGGGCCAACAGCGCGCTCACGGCGTGAACGCCCAGTTGCGGCGGGGTCCTTCCCGCCAGGCGGGCGTGGCGATGGAGGAAGGCGTTGGCCAGGGGGAGGATGTCGGCCTTGCATTCGCGGAGGGGCGGCACGTGAACGGTCAGGACGCGGAGGGCTTCGAAGAGCGCCGGGTTGAGCCGGCCTTGTTCGGCGAGTTGGGCGGGGTCGTGGCTTGTCGCCACGATGAGCCGCGCGTCCGGACGGACCAGGGTGTGGCCGCCCAACCTTTCGAACGCCCCCTCGCGGAGGTAGCGCAACAGTTTCCGTTGGGTGGCCAGGGAAAAGTCGCTGATCTCTTCGAGAAACAAGGCGCCCCGGTGCGCTTCCTCCAATAATCCGCCGCGTCCTCCGGGAAAGTCGCCCTGGGCGCCGGGGACCGCGCCAAACAGTTGGCTTTCCACGAAGGCTTCGGTCAGCTCGGGCCATCGCACCGTTACGAAGGCGCCCCGCGCCCGGGGGCTTTTCTCGTGCACCAACCGGGCGATGTGAGGTTTGCCCGTGCCCCGCTCGCCCGTAATGAGCACGGGCGCGTCGCTCGGCGCGATGCGGCGGACCCAGTCGTAGACGGCGCTCATGGCGGCCGACGCCTCGATGGGCAACTCCGGCATCTGCCAGAACGCTTCAGATTGGTCAGACATGCATAACTCCTTTTCCGGAGCGAACGAGGAGCAAGGCATGTGCCAATCCCGCGGCGGGCGGGGAGGACGCGCGCAAGCCGCGTGGCTGCAAGGGGTTGCGCGCGGAGTAGACCGCCGTGAAGGGGCGGCCGCGAGGCGATAAGGCCAACGCCTGGGTAGGACCGCGGGGCGGCAAACCTACCCAGGCGTAGCCATGAGGGTCCGGCGCTACGTCAGCCCCAGGGCGGCGTTGACGACCAGTTGAATGTCTACGGCGTTCACTTCGTTGTCGCCGTTTACGTCGCCGTTGTAGGGTGAGATGTCGCGGCCCAGGACGGCGTTGATAACGAGCTGAATGTCCACGGCGTCCACCGCGCCGTCGTTGTTGACGTCCAGAGGATTGCCCGGGGGCGCCTGGTCCGCCCTTGGGAACTCCGCGAAATTCGGCCACGCCTCGCCGCCGACGCGGTCGAAGACACCGCCCGCGTACACCGCTTCCGGAGTGACCGCCAGCGCCGTGACGCGATGGGATTCGATCTGTGGATTCCATGGCGTGGGCTCGCCGGTGGCGGCGCTGATGGCGGCCGCCCGGCCCCGGGGCTGGCCTCCGGCAATGTTGAAGGCGCCGCCAATGTAGACCAAGCCGTTGACGGGCGTGATCGCGTCGACGCGGTTGAGCGCGCCCGTCAGGCCGGCGATGCCGGGGTTCCACTGGGTGGGCTCGCCGGTGAAAGCGTTGAGCGCGGCGATGCGGTTTCGCGACTGCCCGCCGATGGCGCCGAATTGCCCGCCAACGTAGAGGGTTTCGCCCGACGGTGATAGCGCGAGGCTGAGCACCGTCTGGTTCGGCGCGGGGTTCCAGGCTTCGTCCGCTTCCCCCGTGGCGGCGTCCAGCATGGCGAGGCGCGCGCGGGCGGCGCCGCCGATGGTGGTGAACGAGCCCGCCGCGTACACCCGGTTTCCGGCGGGCAGGAGGTGGGTCACCGGGCCGTTCGCGCCTGGGTTCCAAGGCGTGGCCTCGCCGGTAACGCGATCGACAGCGGCGAGATAGGGCTGGATGGCCGTGCCGACGCTGTTGAACGTGCCCCCAATGTACACGGCGTCTTCCGTGAGGAAGAAGGTATGGACCGCGGCGCTGGTTCCGCCCACGTCGGGCGCCCAATCCCGCAATGTTCCGGTGGCGGCGTCGACGGCGGCGATCCTCTCCCGGGATTCTCCGGCCACTTCCCGGAAACCGCCGGAGATATAGAGGGTCCCGCCGTCCGTGAGGGCCATGCTGGACACGTTTCCGTGGCGGACGTCGGGATGCCAGGCCGTGGGCCGTCCTGTTTCCTGGTCTAGCGCCGCGAGGCCGCGCCGATCCACGCCGCCCACGCTGACGATGTCGCCGCCCACGTAGAGGCTGCTCCCGGACGCGGACACGGCGTACACATTATCGCCGACGCCCACGTTGGGCCGCCACGGGAGCGGTTCGCCTGTCGTGGCGTCCAACGCGGCGGACAAGGTGGTGGCCCCGACGCCGCCCGGGTTGGGGAATCCGATGAAGTTGCCGCCGATGTACAGGACGCCGCCGGCCTCGTCCATGGTTAGCACGGCGCCGGTCAGCGCGTGGTCCCAACCAGGGAGGAGGCCGCCCGTCCCGATGTCGAAGGCGGCCACGCTGTTACGGGGTTCGCCCGCGATCTGGGTGTACCAGCCGCCGACATAGAGCGTGCCGCCCCGGACCAACAAGCCGCGAACTTCGTGGGTTGTGTTCGGCGCGGGATTCCAATCCTGGGCCGCGCCCGTCGCCGGGTCTAGCGCCGCCACGCGCCAGCGGTCCTGCCCGCCGATGTTCGAGAAGCGGCCGCCCGCAAAGACCACGCCGTCCGCCGCGGCGAGGGACCAGATCACGTCGTTCGCGTTGGGATCCCAAGGCAGGAGCGCGCCGGTGTGAGCGTCTACCGCGCCCAGACCGCTCCGCGCCTCGCCATTGACGGCTCCCAACTGTCCGCCAATGTAGAGGGTGGAGCCGGACACCTCCAAGGCGCGCACGACGCCGCTGACGCTGGCGCTCCATGCGAGCACGTCGCCCGTCGTGGCGTCCACGGCCGCGACGCGTGTACGGGGCAAGCCATCCACGGCCTCAAAGAATCCGCCGAGGTACAAGGTCGAGCCCGAAAGCGCCAGCGCATGGACCGCGCCGTCTGGGTTCGGCGCCCAGCCCGGGTCGAGGGACCCATCCGGCCGAATCCGGACCAGATGGCCGAGGCCGCTGCCAGCTACGTCCGTAAAGGCGCCCGCCACGAACCATCCGCCGGTCCCGTCGGGGACGGCGTCCCACACGGCGCTGCTCATGCGGGGCGCGAGTTCGAGGGCGATCCGCGTGTCGAGGTCCACCGGGGCGCCGCCGCCCGTGTTCGGGCCGACGTACGAGAAGCTGCCGCCGAGATAGACGAGGCCGTCCGTGGGGATGACGTTGGAAACTTCCCCGTCGGTGACCCAGACGTCTTCCCGGGGAAGGACGGCGCCTTCAGCGTGGGCGGCCGGCGCGAAGGGTGTTATTATATAAAGAAGGGTCGCAATATAACAGCAGTAGCGGCGAGAATGACTCCGGGCAGACGGCATGGACGTGTCCTCCGTTGGCTTCGTTAAGGCGGATCCCCACCAAATTCTGCAAAGCCTAATCGGATTACACGTCTATTTCAAGACTATTCCTGTTGATTTGGAGTGGAATCATTTGTGTTAGCGCGATTGTCTGGCTCGGCCGGGTCATTCCTCCGAAGAAGGCGCCGAGACTGGGCTCGGCAAGTCTTCCACTTCGAAATCCGAGAACGGGTCCGCGTCCATAGCGTCGTAGGCCTCGGAGGCCCAAGGACCGCCCATGAGCTCCTCGAGTTCGGCCACGGCCACGCGCCAATCCCGGAGTGCGCCGATCTTCTCGAGTTCGAGCTCCAACAGAGTGCGCTGGGCGTCGAGGACGTCGATGAAGTTCACATTGGTGACGCCGCTGCCGTAGCTGCGCTCCAGGCTTTCGAATGTCTCCTCCATCTGAGGAATAAGGCTGTCCCGTTGCAGTTCATAGCGCCGTTTCGCGTCCTGAATGCGGAACAAAGCCATCCGCGCGTCCCGGTCCAAAGCTTGCATGCGGGCTCGGTGCTCGTGTTGCACGGCGCGCTCCTCGGCCTTCGCCTCGGCGATGCCGCCGGCGATGCGCTGACGCCGCACGGGCAGGTTCATGCTGACCGTTACCATGAACATGTCTCGCATCTCCGGTGGTTCGGTCCGCTCCCGGAACGTACGGACGGCGTTCAGATCCATGGCCGCGCCCAAGGGGCCCATGGATGAGCCCGTGGCGAGCCGTTCCATGGCGCCTAGCGTTTCCAGGGCGGGGCCCACGGCGGGCCGGCGCCGTTCCCGCTCCATGCGTTCGAAGCCGAGGCCCACGGTGATGTCGGGATAGCGTTCCAATTCGGCGAGAGCGACCGCGCTCCGGCGGCTGTCGCGGATGTGCTCCAAGGCCTGCAAGTCCGGATGGGCCATGCGGATCCGGGCGGATACGATAGGGGCCGGAGGGGGCTCTGGCGGCGCCGCCGTGTCGTCCGGCCAGGGGAGGATTTCGTGGTCCTCCCGGCCGAGGGCTTCGGAAAGTTGGGCCGAAGCCGCGGGACGGAGGTCGACGATCTCGTTGTACTGGTCCATAAGCCGGGTGATTTCGATCTCGAGGCGGAAGAGATCGTCTTGCCGGACGATCCCCACGGCGTACAAGCCTTCGAGGGACTCCTCCATGAATTCCAGCAGCTCGATTTGCTCCTCCAGCACGTCCAGCCGCCGCGCGAGGTACGCGTACTCGTGATAGGCCTCCTTCACGCGGGCGAACAGGGCGTTGCGCGCGCCGTAGAGCTGGGCCAGGGCGGCTTCCGCCTCCGCCGCGGCCTGGGCGCCCCGTTCCCGCAGCCTGCCGAACCAGGGGAAGCGCTGGGAAAGCATCAGGCCGAAGACTTCCTGGTCCGCCCGGATGAAGTAGGTGTAGCTGAACATGGGGTCGTCCAAGGATTCCGCCTGTGGAATGCGCTGAAGGCCCGCCCGCCATTCCTCGTAGCGTTGAAGGAGGCTGGGGTGGTTCTCCGCGGCTTCCAATAGGTAGCGTTCAAGTTCTTCATTGCCGGCATATATAACGGGCGGCTCCGGTTCGCTCAGCGCGAATGCCGCCATGATCAACAGGAGTTCCATACGACTTTACCTCGTCTGTTCGTTGTTCTGGATTGCCGCCTTGGCGCGTGGGTTCACGTGGGGCGCCGTTCTGCAGTAGGCCTTCCCAGGCGGGCCTTGCGTAGCAGGAGGGAGTTGCCCACCACGGACAATGAACTGGCGACCATGGCGATGACGCCGATCATGGGGTGGAGCAGGCCAACGGCCGCAATTGGAATTGCCACGACATTATAGATCCACGCCCAAAACAGGTTCTGGACGATCTTGCGGAACGTGGCTCGGGATAAACGCACCGCTTCAACCACCGCGCTGAGCTCGCCACGCACGAGCGTGACGTCCGCCGCTTCAATGGCGACATCGGCGCCCGCGCCAATGGCGATGCCGACATTGGCCTGCTTGAGAGCTGGCGCGTCGTTGATGCCGTCGCCCACCATAGCCACCGGCTCACCCGTCTGCGTTTGAAACTCGCGCACCGCCTCGACCTTACCTTCCGGCAACACGCCTGCCCGAACGTCTTCGACGCCCACCTGTTCGGCGATGGCTCGGGCGGTTCGCTCGTTGTCGCCAGTGATCATTACAACATGAAATCCCATACCCTTGAGCGCTTGAATCGCGTGCTTCGAGTCTTCCTTCACTGTGTCAGCCACGGCGATGACGCCGGCGGCCTCGCCGTCGACCAAAACGAGGAACACGGTCTTGCCCTCGCTTTCGAGCCCGGAGAAGACCTCCCGCAGGGCGCTGATATCGACGCCGTTTTCGTCGGCGAGGCGCGTGCTGCCGACATGCACGACGCTGCCGTTCACAACGCCTTTGACGCCACGGGCGGTGAGGGCTTCGAACTGTTCGAGGCGGGGGATGTCGACTTCCCTGTTCTTTGCTCCTTCGACCACAGCCCTTGCGATGGGATGCTCGGAGCCGGATTCGACAGCGGCGGCCAGCGCCAAGATCTCGTGTTTATCGCGTTCATCGGCGGCCTCGACGTCGGTTAGCGTGGGCTTGCCCTTCGTTATCGTGCCCGTCTTGTCGAGTAGAATCGTACGGACATCCTTGATCGCCTGAATAGCCTCGCCGCTCCGGAGCAGCACGCCGCGCTCGGCCCCCATGCCCGAGCCCACCATTAACGCCGTGGGCGTGGCCAGGCCCAACGCGCAGGGGCACGCAATCACAAGAACGGCGATGGCCGCCAGCGTCGCCAGCAAAATTGGCGGCAGCCCGGGATCGACCCACGGCAGGAAAGACGCTCCCCAAGCGAGTATCGGCTCAAGCTGTGCGTCGAACAGCAACCACATCGCGAAACTGGCTAGCGCAATAAAGATGACCGCCGGTACGAAGTAACTGGTAACCCGGTCCGCGAGCGCCTGAATGGGCACCTTCGAGCTTTGGGCTTCTTGCACCAACCGAATGACCTGGGACAGGAAGGTGTCCTTGCCCACGCGCGTCGCCTTGACTCTTAACAAGCCTTCGCTGTTGATGGTCGCCCCGATCACCGCGTCGCCCGGTTGCTTCTCAACGGGCGCGGATTCCCCCGTGGCGATCGACTCGTCAATGTGGCTCGTCCCCTCGATGATCTCGCCATCGGTAGGAATCTTCTGTCCCGGTTTCACTATCATGACATCGCCGGGATTCAATTCCTTGACCGGCGTTTCGATTTCCTGCCCGTCCCGCTCCACCAGCGCGGTCTTGGCGCCGAGCGTCAATAGACGGCGGATGGCTTGCGAGGCCCTACCCTTGGAACGGATTTCAAGGTAACGTCCCACCAGATGGAAGGTCATGATCGTCGCCGCCATTTCGATGAACGACGTCATCGGATAGACAAAGCCGACGAGACCGATGAAGTAGGGCGGGAGGCTGCCCATACTGATCAAGACGTCCATGTTGGCCGTGCGGTTGGTCAGGGAGCGCCAAGCCGAGACATGCGTTTCGCGGCCGGTGATGAACACCACGGGAAACG
>SLHB01000089.1 GCA_007136375.1 Candidatus Hydrogenedentota bacterium | reverse complement strand
TTGCGCAGGATGGTAATGCGGCTCACCGCCGGCTCGTGGGGGAAGTCCTGAACGCAATGCATTTCATAGCGGAGATGGAGCTCGTTGGGGTAGGGCGGGAAGACGTCGATGGTGACCATGTTCAGCCGATCCCGCTGGTCGACTATCTCGTTGACCTCCACGCCCGGCGCGTCCACGGCAAGGGTCCCCTCGGCCCAGATCTGCGCCTCCACGTCGCCGACGTTCAGCCCCATGCTCCCGGTGGGCAGGTCCGGCGCTTGGAAGTCTGGCGCTTCGTCCGGGGACGGCGGAGGCGTGGGCCGTTCGCAGCCTTGCAGCGCCACGATGGTTCCCAATAGGATGACGGCCAAAGAAAGTGTTCTCAACATGGGTTACCTCTTACTTGTGAAGATTATGCCTGGGGGTTTTGCTGTCGCCGGGCCAGCGCTAAGGCGGCATCGGACGGCCGCGCCGCGGCCCCGGCGTTTTCGACGGTCGTCTATCAAAGGATACAACACTATGGGCGGGCGCTACCAGCCAAGGGCGCGGCGATGGAAAAGGCGGGCGCTTGGCTCCCGCTGGCAAGACGGGCGCGCCGGGGGATGATCCAACCGGCCCGAGTCCATGAACGCAACAGTCAGCCCGTCCAGCCAGGAAAGTATGTCCTCTACTGGATGCAGCAGACGCAGCGGGCGGAATGGAACCACGCCCTTGAATATGCCGTGACCGAGGCGAACGCGCGTGGATTGCCGCCGGTGGCCGTGTTCGGGCTCACCGACGGGTTTCCCGAGGCGAACCTGCGCCATTATCAGTTCATGCTCGAAGGGTTGGCCGAGACCCGCGCCGCCCTTAAGCGGCGGGGGATTCCCCTAGTGGTGATGAAAGGGGACCCGCCGGACGCCGCGTTGACCATGGCGGGGGACGCCGCCCTTCTTGTAATGGATGGGGGATATCTCCGGATACAGCGGCAGTGGCGGGAGCGCGCGGCCGCCTCCGCGCCTTGCCGCGTTATCGAGGTGGAAAGCGATGTGGCCGTGCCCGTGGATACGGCTTCCGGAAAGGAAGAATACGCCGCGCGCACTTTCCGTCCGAAACTGGAGCGGTTGCTGGAGGAATACCTGGTCCCCGTGGCGCCGGTTCCCGTGGAGCATCCCTGGCGCCGCCGCGAGACGTTGCCCCCAGGTCTGCCCGTGACGGATCCCGGCGCCGTGCTCGGAGACCTGGACATTGACCGGACGGTGGGACCGGGCCGCTTTACGGGAGGCGCGAAGGCCGCCCGGGTCCTGTTGGATCGCTTCGTCAACGAAAAACTGGAGCGTTACGCCGCGGATCGCAACGACCCCAACCTGGACGGCGTCTCCCACATGAGCCCGTACCTTCACTTCGGACAGATCTCGCCCATCGAGATCGCCTTAACGGCCCGGGGTTCCGGCGTAGGCGAGGGGCTTCGGGCCTATTTTGAAGAGTTGCTGGTGCGCCGCGAGTTGAGCGTCAATTTCGTGTGGCGCAACGCGGCTTACGATAAGTATGGGGGTCTTCCGGAGTGGGCGCGGGCGGCGTTGGACGAGCATCGGCGCGATCCCAGGGAGTACCTGTACACGCGCGATCAATGGGAAGACGCCGCCACCCACGATCCCTACTGGAACGCGGCGCAGAAGGAGATGGCGCGAACCGGAAAAATGCACAACTACATGCGCATGTATTGGGGCAAGAAGATCTTGGAATGGTCCGAATCTCCCGAAGAGGCCTTCGAAACTACCCTCTATTTGAACAATAAGTACGAGCTCGAGGGGCGGGACGCCAATTCCTTCGCGGGGGTGGCCTGGTGCTTTGGTAAGCATGATCGCCCGTGGGCCCGCCGGCCCGTCTTCGGGACGGTGCGCTACATGAACGCCAACGGGCTAAAGCGGAAGTTCGATGCAGACGCCTACGTCCGCGCCCAGGAGACCGAATCCGGTTGAAGGAAGCGCCGCCGTCGCTAGGCCGTCAGGTCAGTTGGTCCTTCACGTCGCCCGCCACCCGCGTTGCGACCCCGAGGCCTTGGCACGTGGCGATGAGTTCTTGCAGGATGTCGCCATAGCCGATGACGATATGGTTGGACATGTGGGTGGCCATGCAGGCGTCGCGGCCGTAGCCGGGGATGTGCGCGTTCGCGATGGGCCATTGCCAGGTCGTCTTCTGAAGACGCTCTTGGACCTCCGCCTGCGGCAGATCCACCACGCTGCCGAGCCCCACGTCCATCCCCAGTTCACCGAAGCGCTCGTAGAAGCGCGCCCAGGTGAAGGTTCCCGGTTTGGACACGCCCGAGCAGGTGCCGCCGCCCAAGGGGAAATACATGGCCGGCTGCCGGTAGACGTGCGTCTTGTCCCAGCCGCCAAAGTGGGCGGGAGGCGCTCCGCCCGATATCTCGAAGACCCAGACGAAGCGGCCCTCGTATTCGCGGCCCCAACGCACGTCGTGAAGGGTGGTCTCCGGCGGCATGCCCTTGCGCTCATAGATGTCATGCATGATCCGCTGGGGCACGCCCGCGCCGATGTCGGTCTCGTTGAAGTGAACGATGGGTTTGTCTGGGTTCACCGTCGCGCCCGATTCAGGATCCCAGACGTCGGGCCGCTCGCTGTTGTTGAGCATGCCTTCCACGAGATCGGAGGCGGGGACGCAACGGACCAGGCCGTATTGATAGGGAATGCCGATGGCGCTTAGGCCGTAACGCCGGTAGATCCGCGCCGCGGCGCTGTACATTTTCATCTGGCTCATCACCTGGCCGTGGACCAGCTCCTCGTACTGATCCGTTCCCCAGGCGAAGCGGGTCCCACGGCCGACGAGCCAGTTCAGGTGATCCTGCGCTTCCCGGTCGCTCACCAACTCCATCTCGGCCAAGAGGTCGGATTGGTTGAGCAGCTCTAGCGGCATGCCGATGGCGCCCAGTTTGTCGGGCCCAATGACGGCGTTGTACATGCCCATGCAGCCTGGATCGAGTTGGCCCATGATGCGCTTCTTCGCGAGGATGTCCGCCGCGAGTTCGTCGCCAAAGCGCCGGGCGGCGTCCGAAAGCTTCAGCCCGGAGGCGTCGGCAAGGTGGGAGGCGTCATGTTCGATCCGGCCCGTGGCGAGCCACTCTTCCAGCTTCTTCATGAAAGCGGGATCGCCGCTAAAGCCGTCGCTCCACAACCGCGAATGCGCCACGCCGAGGCGCTCCAAGGTGCCCGCGTGGTTGAGGAGGGCGACCAGGCCCGGCCACGTGCCGTCGAAGTTGGCGATGAGGAGCACGGGCCCCTTGTGGGTCTGGAGGCTGCTGGCCACGTGGTGAGCGTAGGCCCAGCCGCTTAGCACGACGGCGACGGGCGCGTCCGGCTTCACATGGGCGAAGGCTTGCACGCCCTCGCACTGCCGGCCGAGGAACCCGTGTTCCCGGGCCCTGTCATAACCCGGCAAGACGACCGGCTCGCGGCCGAGGCTTTTGAAGGCCGATTCGACGCGCTCCAGGGTCTCGCGCTGGATGGGCCAGCAGACCTTGTTGGCCGAGTCCCGGAAGTCTCCGTTGGAAATGAGAAATACCTGGTGGTCCGCGTTGGTCATGGGACGACTCCCTCGCTTCTTCCGCCCGTGAAACCGCCGCGCGGGGCCGCGCCCCCGGCGGCGGCCCTACGATACCCTGGACGCCGCGCCAACACAAGCCGTCAAAAGGGAACCAAGGACGCGGATGGGGGCCGGCGGCGCTAGCTCTCCTCGCTCCGCTGCGCCACGTAGATGAACAAGGTTACGGTTAGAATAAGGAGGGCGCCCGACGCGAAATAGAGGATGTCCCGATCGTCGCCCTTAAGGAGTTCGCCGAGCATGGTCGTTCCCGCCACCGTGGCGAGGATGCCAAGCAGGAAGCGCTTGGCCATGGTCATCTCTTGCTCGGTGAGCTTCTGTTCATCGGTGTGGGGATCGCTGAACTTGGTGATGTGGCGGAATGTCACCGTGGCCGCAACGGCGGGAAGGGGCATCAGGAGAAGGATCTCCACCGAGCGAAGCAACTCGTAGACCACGGTTTCGAAGGCGAACTCGTCGTACCAGATGACGTTGTTCCAGACATACATGGCCCACATGCCAGCCATCCAGGCGGACAGGGCGTACCCCGCTATCAGGACGATGGAGAACAGGGCGGCGATGCAGAGGTGGATCACGACAAGCAGCGTGGCGAAGTAGCTGTTGTTCATGACCAGTTTGGCGCGTACAAGCAAGTCGGGGAAACCCAACGGCGGCGCTCCTTCGTTGTGGACCGGCCGGCCCCGGCGCGGACGGCGCTTCGGCGCGAGGGCGCTGGTGATGTAAGATTCCCGGAGAGACCGGAGCCAGGTGGCGGACCCGTGCTTCGGGGATCCTTGGAAAACATCAAAGGGACGGCGCGTGTTCCCGTCCCATGGGAGGGCAGGAGCCATCATGAGCGCGCGGCGGCGGGATGGCCACTTGCGGTTTCTGGATCATACGGCCGATGTGTTGGCCGAATGCGAGGCGCCGGACTTCGCGGGCCTGTTGGAGGTCGCCGCGCGGGCCTTGTACGAAACGGCGCTGGAGACGTACCGCGGCGGCGCCGCGCCGGACGCCCGCCGGATGGCGCGCATCGAAGGCGGCTCTTATGAGGAGATCCTTGTGCGTTGGCTGCAAGAGCTTCTCTATCTCCTCGATGTGGAGCGTTTCGTGGCCATCCGCTTCCGTTTCGACGAGGCCTCGGGCGCCCGGCTGCGCGCCGTGGTGGATGGGTACGTTCATGGACCGGACGAGCGCGCCGTGGAGGTGAAGGCCGCGACGTACCATGGGATGGAGGTGCGCCGGGACGCGGAAGGCTTCCGGGCGCGGGTGGTGTTTGATCTCTGAGTGGGCTGAACGCCCTTGGGACTAGAAAGAGCAGGAGCCGCCACACGGGATGATGAGACTCAGTGAGCTGACGCAGACCGGACCAGCGGAATGGGAGATTCCCAAGCGCGGCAAGATGCGCGTGCCCGGAAAGATTATCGCGGACGAGCGTCTGATTAAGAAGATTGTGAGCGACAACGCCGCGGAGCAAGTCGCCAACGTCGCATGCCTGCCCGGCGTGGTTGGGTATTCCTTGGCGATGCCGGACGCGCATTGGGGCTATGGATTCCCCATTGGCGGGGTCGCAGCCACCGACCCCGATCAAGGGGGCGTGATCAGCCCCGGCGGGGTTGGCTACGACATCAACTGCGGCTGCCGGTTGATGACTTCCCATGTGGTGTACAACGATGTGCGGGACCGGCTGAAAGATGCTGTCACCGGCTTGTATAAGGACATCCCCTGCGGCGTGGGCTCCGAAGGCGCCATCCCGAAACTGAGTGCGGGCGACGTGACGGGCGTACTCACCCAGGGCGCGCGCTGGGCTGTCGACCGGGGATATGGCGAGGCGGCCGACTTGGAGACGACGGAAGAGGGCGGCCGCCTCACGGGCGCCGATCCCGCCCAAGTCTCGGAGCGCGCGGTCAGCCGGGGCCAGTCCCAATTGGGCACCCTCGGCTCGGGCAATCACTTTGTGGAGTTGGGCGTGGTCGAGCGAATCTATGATGCCCACGCGGCCGAAGCGTTCCGCCTCCAGGAAGGGACGCTCACCGTGATGATTCACAGCGGAAGCCGGGGGCTCGGCTATCAGGTCTGCGACGACTACTTGCAGGTGATGGTCCGGGCCGCGGCCAAGTACGGCATTGACTTGCCGGACCGGCAGCTGTGTTGCGCGCCGGTCCACTCCACCGAGGGACGCCGCTATCTGGCCGCCATGGCCGCCGCGGCAAACTACGCGTGGGCCAACCGCCAGATCATGATGGAGCTTGCCCGCCGCAGCTTGCGCCGGACGTTTTCCATGGACGCCAAGACCCTGGGGGCCCGCCTCTTGTACGACGTCTGCCACAACATCGCCAAGTTCGAGGTGCACACGGAAGGAGGGACGGCCCGGCGGTTGTGTGTGCACCGGAAAGGCGCGACCCGGGCGTTCCCTGGTTCGCACCGCGCCGTTCCTTCTGTCTACCACGGCGTGGGTCAGCCCGTGCTCGTGCCCGGCGACATGGGGACGGGCTCCCTCGTTTGCGCGGGAACCGAAGGCGCCATGGAGAAGGCCTTCGGCAGTTGCTGCCACGGAGCTGGCCGCGTGCTGAGCCGGAATCAGGCGCGCAAAGCGTCGGCGGCGAACACGCTCCTCGGCGAACTCGCCGCGGATGGCGTGGTGGTCATGGCCCGGAACAAGCGTGTGCTCACGGAAGAAGCGCCCGCCGCGTACAAGGACATCGATGTGATCGGCGAGGTGGTGGAGGCGGCGGGCATCGGCAAGCGCGTGGCTCGGCTGCGCCCCGTTGGCGTGGTCAAGGGCTAAACCCTTCAAGGCCGGAGGAACGTGGCGATGATTGACGGGAAGGCAGCCGGAACGGTTCGCGGTATTGCAGCCATTCCCCGTACATTTCGGGCGAATCGAGCCAGAATTTGAAACGAACGCCCGGGCATGATACGCTTGGCATCCAATCTCCGTCGGGCAAGCAAGCGGCCCGGAGTCTCTTCCGAGCGGGCGCAACCGCCGTACTTTGGTCTCTTTCCAGCGCCTTTCCCACGCCGCCTTGTCCATCATTTCCCGGTTCCGCGCCTCGCCCCAAGTGGGCGTCCAGGCCGCGGGGCCCATCACGATTCAAACCGAACGAGAGGAGAGCGTCCCTATACCATGGCTACGGTAAAAGGATTTCGCGGCTTCCGGTACAACCCGGCCAAGGCCGGTTCATACGACAAGCTCATCACGCCGCCCTTCGACGTCATCAGCCCCGAAGAGCGGCAGACCTTGGGGGCCTATAGCCCCTACAACTACGCGCACCTGATCCTGCCCGAGGAACGGAACGGCAAAAACAAGTACGACGCCGCGGCGGAACTCCTTGAGCAATGGCTGGCCGAAGGCGTGTTCCAACAGGACGGCGAAGAGTCCTACTACGTCTTGGAGCAATCCTTCACGGATCTGGACGGCAACGCCCACGTGCGGCGCGGTTTCTTCGCGAGCGTGAAAGTCCCCGAGCCGGGCGAGGAGACCGTGCTCCTGCACGAGCAGACTTTTCGGTACAAGATTGAAGATCGCCTGAGCCTGACTTCCGCGTGCAAGGCGAACTTCGGCGCTGTCTTTGTCACGTATACCGACCCCGCCGGCGAGTT
>SLHB01000417.1 GCA_007136375.1 Candidatus Hydrogenedentota bacterium | reverse complement strand
TCTAGCCGGGTAAATAGCGTTCCCACCGTCATCAACATCGTGCGCCAAGCCAAGCCCGATTCGATTCTCGATGTGGGCGTGGGCTTCGGCAAATGGGGCGTTCTCTTCCGGGAGTACACGGACATCGTGGCGGCCGAGAAGGAGCCCGAGCGCTACCGGCGGGAGAATTGGCGGCTGCGCATTGATGGCGTCGAAGCCCACGAGCCCTATCTGAGCCCGCTCCACGACTATGTGTACGACGCCGTGCACCCAGGTGAAGTCCAGCACGTCCTTCCGGGCCTCGGCGTATACGACATCGTCTTTCTCGGCGATGTCATCGAACACCTGGAGAAGGACGCCGGCGTCGCGTTGTTGCGCCAATGCCTGGAGCACGCGCGCCGCTTCGTTCTGGTGACGACGCCGTACATCGCCGTGACCCAGGGGGCCTTGTGCGGCAACGAATACGAGCGGCACCGCAGCGCTTGGACGGCCGAGGATTTCCACGCCGCCGGACGCTGCGTCACCACCGTGACCGAGGGCAACGTGTTGGTGGCGGTGCTGTTGCGGGAAGGCGAACCCGCGCCGGCTCTTGGCCCCACGCGGGCCCAGAGCTTTTGGGTGCGCGTGAAGAACCTGGTCCGTCCGTCCCGCTAGAGGCCCTTTGAGCTAGCAGAACCTCCGTCGGCGTTAGATGGCGAGGCGCTTCACCTCGGCCATGGCGCCGCTCTTGGCGGAGGCGTAGGCCGCTTCCGTCACTTCCACGGCGCGGAGGCCGTCGACGCCGGTGGCGGCGGGCTCCCGTCCTTCGTGGATGGCGGCGATGAAGTCGTTCACGAGGCTCCGGTTCGGGTCGCCGCCCCAATAGGCCCAGGCGCCCTTGCCCGCTTCGTCGTCGTACACGTCGATCTTCTGGTTGAAGGCGTCGACGTTGACCACGCCGCGTTCGCCGACGAGCTCCATGGTTACGTCGCCCCAGGTGGGAAAGCTTTGGGGGCGGTTCCAACTGGCGATGTGGGATACGACGAGGCCGCCGTCCATCTCCAAGTGTAAGGCGCCGATGTCGTCGGTGTTGATGCCTTCCCGGAGGAGGTTGCCGTTCTCGCAGTAGACCTTGGTGAACTCTTTTCCGGTGAACCAGCGAAGGACGTCGGCGACGTGGACGGTGTGGTCCATGGTGGCGCCGCCGCCGCTGAGGGCCTCATCGGCGAACCAGCCGCCCGGGAATTGGCCGTTGTTGGTGCAGGACGCGGCATAGAGGGCGCCGAGACCGCCGGCGTCGAGCTGGTCCTTGACTTGCGTCAGCGCGGGGATGAAGCGGCAGGGGAAGGCGGTGCCGAGGCCGACCTTGGCCTGCTTGCAGGCCGCGACGATGGCGGCGGCGTCTTCGGTGTTCGGGGCGATAGGCTTTTCGCAGAGGATCCAGGCTCCGGCGGCGGCGGCCTTCTCCACCATGGCCCGGTGCTTCATGTTCTCCGAGGTGATGATGACGCCGTCAAGGCCGCCGCCGAGAAAGGCGTCCATATCCGCCGTGAAGGGCACGCCGTAGAGTTTCGCGGCCGCTTCGCCGCGGGCGGCGTCATCGTCCCAGACGCCCGCGAAGTCCGCGTTGGGCAGGGATTTGAGGGCTTCCGCGTAGGCGTACGCATGCATGTGGGCAAAGCTCATTACGCCGATTTTCGCCATGGGGATATCTCCTATAACGCGCCCGGGCGGGGCGTGGGTTCAGCCAGGTTAGAGAGTCACGGGGGCGCCGGTCTCGGCGGATTTCAGCGCGGCCTCGGCGATGCGCACGGCTTCCAAGGCGTCCTGAGGAGACACGCGGGGCGTGGCCCCTTCCAGCCAGTTCTTGAAGTCTTCCCATTCAAGCTGATAGGGACTGACGTCCACCGGGCTTCCCGGCACGATGACGCCGGGGCCTTCGCCCGGGGTCTCGCGGAGGTTTGTCTGGATGGAGGTGTCGTTGCTGTCGAAATGGAGCATCCCCTTGCTGCCGCAAACCTCGGCCTTGACGGCGAATCCCGAAGGATGGGCCCACGAGCCGATGACATGGGCGATGACGCCGCTTTTCATGCGCAGGGTGACCAGGGCGTACTCCATGACTTCCGGCTCCGACCGGCGCATGGTTTGGCTGAACACGCGCTCCACGTCGCCGAAAGCGTAGCGGATCCAGTCGAAATCGTGGATCAGACAGTCGAAGATGACGCCTCCGCTCTTTTCGAAATCGCGGAACCAGTTGCCCTCGCCCGCGGGGGAAATGCCGCCGCGAAAGGTCTTGGCGAAGCCCGGCTTGCCGACGACGCCCGCGTCCATCTGCTGTTTGATAGTCTCGAATTCTTGGAAATACCGGACCACATGGCCGGTGAAGAGCTTGACGCCCGCGTCCCGCGCCGCGGCGATGGCTTCCTTACACTCCTGCTCCGTGCGCGCGAGAGGCTTCTCGCAGAAGATGTGTTTGCCATGCTGCGCCGCGAGCTTGATGAACTCCAAGTGCGTGGGCGTGGGGGTGTTGATGGCCACCGCGGCGACCTCCGCCCGGCCGCAGACGCCCTGGCAGTCCGTTGTGGCCTCGGCGCCGAAGTCGCGGGCGAGTTCCGCGGCCTTGGCTTGGTTCAGGTCGGCGCAGACCTTGATGGCGAATCCGCTGTTCGCGGCCATTTGCGCGTGCATTCGGCCCATGCCCCCGCAACCGATTATGGCGACATTCATGAACTAACTCCTCCCAACGGTACATGCGTGGAATCCGTGCGTGGCCCGTGTTTTGGGCGGGTTCCGCGCGGGCTGCCGGTTGAAGCGCCGCCAGCGGCGCTGAATGCTGTATTGTTCTCCCCGTTGCGCCGTGTCCGGCGTTTGCTACAGGCCGATAATCGCTTTGAGGCCCGCGTGGCATTGCCGCAGCATGGCTTCGGTGGAGTGGGGGTTCGGGCTGTACTCCGCGATGAGCCAGCCGTCGTAGCCCGTCCCGCGCAAGGCGTCCATGACCGCGGGCCAGTTGACGTCCCCATGGAGGAGCATGGCGAAGCCGTGACGGTTGCCCACTTCCAGGCGGAAATCCTTGGCGTGGACGCTCTTGATCCGCCGGCCCAATATGCGGATCCACTGCTCGGGGTAACCGTAGCGCAGGACGTTGCCTGTGTCAAAGCATGCGCCCACATACTCACTCTCGCACTGGTCGATGAAGTCCCGGAACTCGACGGGGCTCACGAGGAGGCCGCTCCAGACATTCTCCAAAGCCAGGGCGACCCGCCGCTTCTCCGCTTCCGCAGTCAACTCCTGGACCGAGGCGAGGGCGTGCTCCAGGGCGATGTCGTAGGGAACCTCCGGAGTGACCACGCCAGGCACGGCGAGGAGGCTGTCCGCCTCTAGCCAACTGGCGATTTGTAGCGCCTTGGTGGTGATCTCTTTCGCCTGTTCGCGCACCCGCGGATCCGGCGACGACAAGGGATACCGCCAGCCGAGCCCGCAAGCGAGGGTTCCCAACGCCACGCCCAGCGCGTCGGCGTGCTTCCGGATGGCCGCGGCGTCCTGCTCTGTAATGTCTAAAGAGACGAGCCCTTGATCTTCGCCGACGCAGAGTTCCACGGCTTCGAAACCGGCCTGCCGGGCCACTGAAAGGGCGTCATGAACGGGCATTTCCTTGGGAAAGGCCCACTGATTGATGGCTGGTTTCACAAGAGTTCCCCGGTATATATGGAAAGAATTGAGGCGGCGTCCAGAACGTTTGGAAGAATGGCGCGCGGTCACGATGCGCTGGCGTTCGCCCCTGTCGCGCGACAACGCCGCGTCCCCAGGCTCCCGGCAGTGTATTCGGGCGCCTGGACAGAGTCAAGACCGCCGCGTTCCTTGACTTCCGTGGGCCGCGGGGGTAATGTCCCCGCCGGGCGCGGCGGGGGGCGCTTCCTCCGGGGCGGGGCGAATAACGGAAAGCGGCGCCGTGTTCTCCGGTTAACGCCGCCGCATGCGGCGCGACCGTGCGCCTGTTTACTCCGCCTGTATACCGAGAGTGTCCGGAATTAAGAAGAGCCCATGCCTGAAGGGAATCGCCCAGACTTTGATGAGCTGGCCCGGCGTCATCCGCCCGGCGAGGTGCGGCGCATGTTCGACCGCATCGCCCCGCGCTATGACCTGTTGAACCGTTTGCTGTCGGGGCGGCGCGACGTAGCCTGGCGCAACGCCATGGCGCAATACCTGCCCGCCGGCGAGCGGCTCCTCGTGCTGGATCTCGCCACGGGGACGGCGGACGTGCTGATCTCCCTCGCGCGCCGCGCTTCCCGCGTCCAAGGCGGTCTCGGCGTGGATCCCGCTGGCGCGATGCTGTCGCTGGGCCAGGAGAAGCTGGCGGCCAAGGGGCTGTCGGGCCGCTTCCGCCTTGCGCGAGGCGACGCGGCCGCGCCGCCCGTGGCGGCCGCCTCGGTGGACGCGGTGACCATCGCCTTCGGGATTCGCAACGTGGCCGACGCGCCCACGGCCCTGGCCGAGATGCATCGGGTGCTCAAGCCCGGCGGAAGAAGCATCATCCTAGAGTTTTCGTTGCCCGGCAACGCCCTGTTCCGGCGCGTGTATCTGTTGTACTTCCGCCACGTGCTGCCCCGGATCGGCGGCCTGATCTCCGGCGACCCCAGCGCCTACCGCTACCTCAACGCCACCGTGGAGGAGTTTCCGTACGGCGAGGCCTTCTGCGAGTTGATGCGCGAGGCGGGGTTTCGGGAGGTGACGGCTCGGCCTCTCACCTTCGGCATCGCCACGATTTATTGTGGAACGAAGTAGCGGTCCTTCATACTGTAACGGAAATGACGACGCCTCTAACCCAAAGTCCCCGGAACGCCTACGCGCTCCGGCACGCCAAGGAACGCCTCGCCGACACACTGGAGCATCGGATCCGTCAAGCCGCGGAGGCTGGCGGTGGGGACGCGGTTGTCCGCGCCGAAATTCCCATAGAGCCGGTGGAGGCCTTGCCGTGGCTGGAGCAAATCCGTGGCCAACGCCGCGCCTATTGGGCCGGCCGGGACGGCGCTTTCGAGATGGCGGGCGTGGGGGCGGCGGAGGCTGTGCGGGTGGACGCCGGCGCGCCCGCCGCCGAATGTTTCGCCCACATCGCGAGCCGGATCCGCGCGGCGGGCGGCCGCGTCCGCTACTACGGCGGCCTGCGCTTTGATCCGGAGATGACCCCGGCGGGGCCGTGGGACGCCCTCGGGCAGGGACAGTTCATCTTGCCCCGCTTTGAGATTGTCAACGGACCCTCCGGGTGCGCCCTGGCCGCCAACGCCGTGCTGGGACCGAAGGATGATCCCCGCCGCGTCCTGGCTGTCGCGCTCATGGAGTTGGGCGCGCTGCCGCTGGAGGTGCCGGAGGCGGCCTCCCAGCACTGGGGCGCGCCCGCGCGCCTGGACACGCCGGACCGGGAGGCCTGGTCCGCCATGGTGCGGGCGGGCCTGGATGCGATGCGCCGCGAGGAGACGACCAAGATCGTCCTCGCTCGGCAGTCCCGGTTCCAGTTCGGCGCCCCGCCCGATCCGGCCGCTCTGCTGCGGCGTTTGGTGTCGCGGACGCAGGACTCGTATCACTTTTGCTTCGACGAGCCGGGAGGTCCGGCCTTCATCGGCGCCTCGCCAGAGCGGTTGTACAAGCGATCGGAGCGGCGCCTCGAAAGCGAGGCTTTAGCCGGCACGCGTCCCCGGGGAACCACCGCGGCCGAGGATGAAGCCCTGGGCCAGGTCCTTCTCGCCAGCGGCAAGGACTTGCGTGAACATCGCTATGTGGCGGATGCGCTGGAGCGGGATTTCAACGCGCTGTGCGACGCGGTCCAGGCGGACGGCGGCGTGCAATTGCTCAAGCTGCATCGTTGCCAACACCTCATTTGGCGCGTCGAGGGAACCTTGCGCGACGGGATTTCCGACGCCGCCATTGTGGAGCGGCTCCATCCCACGCCCGCCGTGTGTGGATGCCCCAGGGATCGCGCGGCGGCCTGGATCCGCGAATTGGAGGGCTTCGACCGGGGATGGTACGCGGGTCCCGTCGGGTGGCTGGGCCACGGCGGCGCCGAGTTCGCCGTGGCGATCCGGTCCGGACTGGTGTGGGGGCGGGATGTCCTCTTGTACTCTGGCGCGGGGATCGTGGACGGCTCCCAGCCGGACGATGAGTGGCTGGAGATCGAGAACAAGATGACCACCTTTGAGGGATGCCTCGCCCCGGGCCATGAATGACTTTCCGAACGTGAACAGCCTGTGGGCGGGTGTCCTGGTGGAGGAGTTGGTCCGCCTCGGCGTGGACGCCTTCTACATCAGTCCCGGGTCCCGCTCCGCGCCTCTCGCCACCGCCGCGTTCCGGAATGGCCGCGCCCATGTTCGCGCCCACTATGACGAACGAGGCGCGGCCTTCGCCGCGCTGGGCCACGCCAAGGCCGCGAACCGTCCGGCCGCCCTCATATGCACCTCCGGCACCGCCGCCGCCAACTACTTGCCCGCCGTGGTGGAAGCCAGCATGGCCCATGTCCCGCTGATCCTGCTCACGGCGGACCGGCCCCCGGAATTGCTTCAGTGCGGGGCGAACCAGGCCATCCAGCAAAGGGGGCTGTACGGCGAGTACGCGCGTTGGGAATCGGCGCTGCCCTGCCCCGGACTCGACATGCCTCTGGAGGCGCTGCTCACTACCGTGGACCAGGCGGTGTACCGCGCCCGCCGGGCCCCGGCCGGCCCCGTGCACCTTAACTGCATGTTCCGCGAGCCCCTCGCGCCCTTGGAGCGCCCCGGCGATTTGACGGGCTATCTCGGCGCGGTGGGCCCCTGGCGAGAGAGCGGCCGGCCCTACACGGTTTACGAGGAGTACGGCAACCGCGAGTGTCCGCTCTCCCGAGAGTTGATACATCGGTTCCAGACTACGGAACGGGGCGTCATCGTCGCTGGGGCCATGGATTCGCCCTCGGCCGCCATGGCGGTCCGCCATCTGGCGGGGACCATCGGCTGGCCGGTCTTTCCGGACATCACATCGGATATGCGCCTGGGCCACGGCGGGCCGCCCATCGTCGCGTACTACGATCTGCTGCTGCTGTCCCAGGGTTTCCAGGAGCGGTTCCGTCCCGACACAGTCATTCACCTTGGCGGACCCATCGTCTCTAAGCGCCTTGCTCAGTTTCTGGAGGCCAGCCAGCCGGATTGCTACGTGCGGGCCGCGCCCCACCCGGAACGGCGCGATCCTCAGCACCAGGCGACCCACCGCATCGAGAGCGGCGCCATCGCCTTTTGCCGGGGATGCGG
>SLHB01000343.1 GCA_007136375.1 Candidatus Hydrogenedentota bacterium | reverse complement strand
TCCGGGGAACCCCGCGCCGGCGCGAGGGTATTACTTGAGGGGTTCCTCTCGTTGGGGGCCGCGGGGACATCCGGAAAGCCCATCGCACGACTGACCGAGGAGATTCCCGTACAACCGCGCATCAGGAAGATCTGGGAGGGGAAGGAGAGCAAATGACCATGCACCGTATGTTACACCGATCCATAGCCGCCGGCGCGTTGAGCGCCATTCTCTTTGTGGGGCTTCAGGCCGGGGCCGGCGTGCCGGATGAGCGGTTCGAACGGCTCACCCGGGGCATCAACACGAGTCACTGGTTCGCCCAGACGGGCAGCCTCACGGAGGAGCACTTCCGCTCCCATATGACGGACGCGGACTTCGACGCTATCAAGGACATGGGCTTCAAGCACGTGCGGCTCCCGGTGTCGCCGAATCCTCTGTTTGACAGCGAGGATCCGGAGAATCTTCCGGAGGATTACCTCGCTCATCTCGATTGGGCGGTCGAGGCCTTCTTGGACCGGGAGATCGCCGTCATCGTGGAGATTCACACGTCGGGCTTGTTTCTGAACCGGCTGGAGGATGACGACGAGCACGTGGCGAACGTGGCGGCGTTCTGGCGCGGCCTGGCCCGTCACTTCTCGAAGCACGATCCGGACTGGCTCTTCCTGGAGTTGCTCAATGAACCGCAAGTGGACAGCGCCGATCGTTGGCATTGGGTCGTGCGGGAGCTTACGGCGGCCGCCCGGGAAGGGGCGCCGGAGCACACCATCATCGTGTGCGGTCATGATTGGTCCAACGATCTGCGCCTCATGGAGCTGGAGCCGCTGGACGACCCAAACTTGGTTTACAACTTCCACTTCTACACGCCCCACAACTTCACCCATCAGGGCGCGACTTGGGGCGCGGACTTCTGGCCGGAGCTAAGCCACATGCCGTTTCCGTCCGATCCCGACAACATCGAGGACGCCTTGGCGGCCACGGACGACGAACGGGCGCAGAACATTATCCGGAATTACGGCGAGGAGCGTTGGGACGCCGAACGCATCCGCGAACGCATCGCGGCAGTGGCCGCTTGGGGCGAGGAACATGGCCTGCGGCTAACGTGCAACGAGTTCGGCGTCTTCCACGCCAATGTGCCCCGGGAGGATGGCCTCCGCTGGCTCACGGCATTGCGGGAGGCCCTGGAAGAGCACGGCATCGGCTGGGCCATGTGGGACTACCGGGGCGGCTTCCGCGTGGTGCAACATGAAGACGGCCAGCCCGTACCGGACGAGGGCGTGTTGGAAGCCCTGGGCCTGCTGGACTGACGAGCCGCGGCTGGCGAGAAAAACGCGCCGGGGAAAGGGACGCACAACCCGTCCTTCCCCGGCACGCTCGTTACACGAGTGGTTCGAACGCCGTCACATCCAGAGGCATGGCGTAGCCAAAGGGCGCGTCAATCACACTGTCCAAGAGGATCTCGCCTTCCGATATAGCCAAGGAGGCGAAGGTTTCGCCGTCCGCCTCCACTTCGTGGTAGAGGTCGCCGTGCGCGCTCAGGACAGCGTTCTGCAACTCCCTTGGGAAAGCGCTCAACCCCCGCACGTAGTGATGCCCGTTCCGTTCCACGTGCTCCACGCCGAGGGCCGCCGCGACAGCAAGGTCCTGTAGCAGGGCCACGGGCCCCACATTCATCAGATCCTCGCCCGTCATGAGGTAGTCCGCGTTGGGCTCGGCGCGGCGGCGTTGCTCCAGGAGGCACGCGTTCGCAACGCCGCGGAACACGCCCTTGCAGTTCTTGTGACTCGTTCCGTTGTATCCACACGCTAGCGCCTGGGGCAGGCTGTCCAGGCTTCCGTCGGACTCATCGATGATGAGAGGCGGCCGATCCTTCCATGCCGCCAGGGCTTCCTTGACGGCGCCCGTCAATGCCGCGTCCCGGTGCAGCGGCTGCTCCACGAGGAGCAGGCCTTGCTGGAAGAACGCCGCCACCTCCGAGTCCGCGTTCAAGGCGGTCCAGAGCTCGCGAAAGGCGCCAACGTCGTGGAAGAACTCGTTGCCGTCGAGGGTGAACGCGGGCCGGCGCGCATTCGCCTGAGTGACATGGGCGATCTGCCGGAGCCGCTCAACCGCCTGCGTCTCGTCCGCCGGGACCTTGATCTTGAAGTAGCTGAGCCCGTAGCGGTCAATGCAGGCTTGCAGCGACTGGGGCAGGCCGTCGTGGAGCCGCTCCTCCGGCGGGATGACGTCCTCGGTCAGGGGATCCGCCAGACCCACGGTGTGCCGGGCGCCCACCCTGCGGCGGGGCGGGGACAAGAAGTCCACGGGCTCCGCGCCATGGAGGGATTCATGGATGGCGCCGAGGTTCACGCCGAAAGCGTTGCGGCGGAGCGCCTCCGCAAGGGCGAGGCCGGACACGTGGCAGAAGGCGTCGATCAGCGCGCGCTCCACGAGGGACGCTCCGAAACCCGAAAGCAAGGGCGGCATGCCCTGCTCCGCCCCCCAGGCGTCTTGCTTCCGGTACAGGGCCATCCAGAAATCGAACACGGTGGGCGCGGGCGCCACCTCGACGGCGTGGGCGCAGGCCTGGCGGACCACCGCCTTCATCTCGGCCAGCTCGTCCTCGATAGGCGCGTCCGGCTTCTTCGTGAACCACTTCGGCGGCAACACATCCGCGGCCACGCCTCGTTGCTCATGGCCATCCACCACCGCGTCCACGGACACGAAGACGTATGGGGCTTCCGTCAGCGTGGCGATGCCGTAGCGGAAGGGTATCCGCGTTTTCACGCCGATGGCGTGAAGGCCTGTATCCCGAATGAGAACGCTCATGGGCGATCCTCTCCCCTTTTCCTGTCCCTGCAAAGCTAGTGAAGCGTCCAGCGGATCATGCTGGGCCGCGCTAGGCCTCTCCAGGCCGCGCTAGGCCTCTCCAGGCCGCGCTAGGCCTCTCCAGGCCGCGCTAGGCCTCTCCAGGCCGCGAGTCGCCGTAAGTCTCGACCGGCTCCCCTTGGTGGACGATTTCGAGGGGGCCGCGGAAATGGAGGTCCCGTTGCGGGAACGCGATCTCGATGCCCGCCTCGCGCAGGGCCTTATCGATGGCCTTGTGCAGATCATGACGCAACGGCACGGCGTCGGCGATATCGGAGGTGAAGGCGCGCACTTCGAAATCGAGGGCGTTGTCCCCAAAGCCCGTGTAGAGCACCACGGGCGGCGGATCGTCCATCACGCGCCGATCCTTCCGGACGGCTTCCATGAGGACGGATTCGGCGAGCTCGACGTCGGACCCGTAGGCGATCCCCACGGGAATGACCAGGCGTTGGACAGAATCGGACAGCGTCCAGTTCAACAACTGGCCGGTCACAAGATCTTTGTTGGGAATGATGAGTTCTTTGCGGTCGAAATCGCGGATGGACGTCGCGCGGATTCGAATCTTCGTCACGGTGCCGCTCTGTCCGTTCACGGTGATCACGTCGCCCACACGCACGGGACGCTCGAAAAGGACGATGAGGCCGGAGACGAAATTGGCGAAGATTTCCTGTAAACCGAAGCCCAAGCCCACACTGAGGGCCGCGACAAGCCACTGCACCTTTGACCAACCTATCCCGAGATTGCCAAAAGCCCAGATGACGACGATCACGGTCAGCACGTACTGGACCAGTGTGTTAAAGGCGTAGCGCTCGCCCGACCCGATGCTCAGATGGCGGAGCACCGCCGTTTCCAGGAACCCCGGCGCGTTGCGCACGACGGTCAGGCCGATGACGACCACGGCGATGGCGGCCACGATCTCCAGCAGCGTGATGGGCACGGCGGTTTCGCGGGAGATCGTCTCTTCCACGCCGTCGGCGCCCAGGACCGTTTCGACGTAGGTGTCCGTAACCGTCCACAACTCGACTTGCCGCAATCCTTGCAGCGCGGGCACTTCATTGAGCCAGAGCCCGCCCACGAGGACGAGGAACGTGATCCAACACGCGCTACGCCAGAGGGCGCGGGTCTGCTCGTCGATACGCACGAGCTCCTCGCGCATCTCGGCGACCGTTTCCTCGTCGGCTTCCTTGGCCCGCTCGCGGAGTTTCTCCATGGCGAGCTTCCGCTTGGCGACGAGAAGCCAGCGGGCGCCGACGGAGAAGGTCAAGTACCCGCCCATGACAAACACGAAGCTCCAATAGAGATTGTGGGCGAAGCGCACCGCGGTGTCATGGAACCCAAGGAGCGTGGCGGCGACCAAGGCGAGCAGCAGAACTTGAGTGATCACATAGACGAGCGACATGGCGCGGAGCCCGCCTTGGCTTTCGTTCATCCGGAAGATTAGGGACATGGCGCCCTGTTTCGGACGCAGGACGATGGCGGCGGCCACCATGGTCGCTATCAAGAGCGTGACAAGGGCCAGGCGGCCCAGGCTCTGGGTCCAGGCGGCGGCCTCGAAGGCGCTGGCGAATCCGACCACGGCCACGGCGGGCGCGGCAATTGGGGTATACCAGCGCAGATGACGCCGCATGCGCTCACAAGCCGTTTTCGGCCAACCCAAATGCTCGGGAGAGACGCCGCTCCCCCGGCACAATTCATAGAGGAAGGTGATGGAGAAGACGAACGCCGCCAGCGCAATGGCGCCTTCGCCCACCGCGCGGATCGCCAGGGGCGCTTCGAGCGCCAGTGTCAAGCGCCACCCCACGGCGCCCAGCAGGAATGGCGCCGGGAACTTGCGTAGAAAGATAAGCCACAGCGCGGTGAAGGTCGGCCGCATGGTGATTGTGTTGCGCTTAGCGCCCTCTTCGAGGACGGCCTTATACCATCGGCGCAGCCGCAGGTGCCCAAGGGTCACGAAAGCCAACGGCGCCAGCGCCAACGCGTACCAGTACCAATACGCCTGAAGATCTTCCCAGACGAATTGGATCAGCTCGGTTGAGGCTTCTAGGGTAAAGTGTTCCGCCAGGCCCGCCAACACGTGGCGTCCGTCTTCCAGGCGTATGGGCGCGGTGCTCAACATCCACAACGCGCGTTGATCGATGTAACTCCTAAACTCCGCCACGGCCCCCCTCAATTCTTGCTCAGCCGCTTCGAGATTGGCCAACACTTGAAGGTATTCGTCATAGTCCGTGAGGAGTGCGGTCTTCGTCCGGCGCCGGGCTTCCAATTGGTCTTCCAAGATCCCCCGGACCCGGACCAGCTCGGCCTCGCTCACGGATGGATCCAGGTCCGCCACAAGGGCGGCCGCGGCCGTGGCGGGGTCTCCGAGGGCGGCCAAGTCCTGGCGTGTGTTGAGGCGATCAATCTGGATCTCCGCGGCGCGGCGCTCCCGCTGGCGGATTCCCCGATCCAAGGCGCTCAACTCCGGAAGGGTCTCGCGGTAATTCTGGAACAACGGCGCCAAAGCGCCCGTGCGGCCGGCCGTATCCACCCGCTCTTGCAGGATCGCAAAGTCGGCCCGAACCTGTTCAGTCCGCGCGACGGTCTGTTCGATGCGCCGCTGCGCCCGCTCGATGAGGGCCAACACGCCTTCTGGGCCCGTACGGCGCTCCACAAGCTCCGCGTTTCGGCTCACCGACTCCGCGGCGAACTCTTGAATCGCCGGGACAGCGCGGGTGGCTTCCAGGGCGGCTTCGCGGGCCGCGCGGGCCACCCGTTCGGACTCCTCCCGCCGGAAATTGGTCAACCGCTCCTGCCACACCCTAAGGACCCGTTCGCGATCTTCCGCCGTAAGCTGCGCCTCGCGCTGCCGGTTGACCAACAGCTCGCTGCGGACGTCGTAGCTCAGATATTCCCGTTCGAGGGCCTCGATTTCGGCCTGCCGCAACTCCATCCGGGCCTGATTCAGAAGCCGCTGGGCCTCGTTGACGGCGGGATGGGCCGCCGCCGCGCCTTGCCCCGCTTGGGCGGCGGCCTGTTCGAAGGCCGCGCGCGCCTCGATGAGAAGCTGTGTGATCTCCTGACGCCGCTCGGCCCGGCGCGCATCCTCGGCCGCCAGCACCGTGATCTGGGCTTGAGCGGAATCCCGCCGCATCCGCGCCTCGGCCACGGCGCGCTGCAAGGCGATCTCAGAAACCTCCTCCGGGTCGAGCTGTGGCACGGGCTGCGGCGTGTGTTCCGCGATGCGCGTGCGAATGTCCTGAATGCGTGTCGGGGCCGTGTCCATCAACGTGGTGAACTCCACGGCCTGTTCGCGGAACCCATCGCGCACATCGAGGGCTTGCATCACCTCGCTGTATGTCTCGAGGGCTCGATCGCGCACATCCTCGTCGAGATCGGGATCATCGGAAATTCGGGCGATCTCCGCGCGAACGGCGTCCCGTGTTACAAGGGCCGGGCCGTCTTCGCCGTTGTCTACTTCCTGAGCACGAACAGGGAGGGCGGTCGATAGCAGCAACACGAGAAAAAACGGAACCAGAGGGCGGCTCATTACTTACTCCTAACGGGCGGAAAACGTGACAGGGATCATGCAAAAGAAGGCGAGAATAATTGTACTCCGGCCAAGCGGAGGGCGCAACGCGTTGCTCCGGAGAACAGCGTTGGGCGTCATGGGGAAACGTGGCGCGCCGGACAGCCGCCCTGCAGGCCATACACACACGCCGCCACGCTGACGGCCGCGTCATGCAGACGAATCAACGGACGGCGAAGGCTTATTGAACGCAGCCTACGGTCTAGAACGCGAAAAGCCGCTCGGCAAGACCCGGCGTCTCCCCTTCTCCGGGGTCTTCCCCGGCTTCCATGGCCTCGCGGGCTTGTTGGCGCCGGCGATCTTCCGCCTGGGCGCGGGCGCGCCGCAGCAACAATTGATGGTTGGGCCCGGCCGAACCGCTCCGCACCATGAACCGGACAAACTCCTGATCGTCGAGCCACGCCGCGTAATCAATGGGTTTGTGTCCTCGCTCATTCTCCACGCGGAAGTCCGCGCCGGCTTCCACAAGGGCGAGGACCATGTCTTCGTCCCGGACGCCCGCGGCGTAGTGCAGCGGGGTGACCATTCGGTTGTCGGGCCCCACATCCGCGCCGTCGGCGAGAAGCCGCTTGACGAAATCGGTCCACCCCTTCTTCGCCGCGTAATGGATGGGCCGTCTTCCATCGTCGTCCGCCGCGTCCACGGGCGCGCCATGCTCCAACAAGTAATGGGCGAACTCCTGGTCCCCTTGGTCTATGGCCACGTGCAACAAGGTTCGTCCGTCGTCATCCCGCAGCGTCACAAGATCGTCATAGATCTCCGTTAGCTCCCAGATTTCGTCGCGCCTGCCGTCATCCATGGCCTGAAACAGCCAAGCCTCCCGGCTTTGCGGCCCGGAAGCGCGGGGCGCCTCGGGAACATACAGAACATCGAGGCCATCGGCGACGCCCGCGGCTTCGGCATACGCGTACGGGGTTTTGTCCGAGTGGTCCCGGGTAAACCGGGACACTTGCGCTTCCAACAACCAATTCACCGCCTCTTCCCGGCCGGCCGCGGCGGCGTAATGCAGGGGCGTCTGCCCCTTCGCGTTGTACGCATCCGGCGCCGCGCCGCTCTCGGCCAGCAACGCCATCAACTCCGTGTCCCCAAAGCCCGCCGCCAAATGCATGGGATAGGTTCCGCTCTGCATGGGGGCCGCCGCCGTTCCGGGAACTTCCCGCAAGACGGCGCGCACCAGCTCCAGATCGCCCCGGGTGAAGGCCCAGGCCATGGGATCGTCGGGCAGATTCGAAGGCAGCTCCCGCGTGCGTGGCTCCTCTCCCTGCTCACCGCCGCTGACTTCCCGGGCCGCCGCCAGTTCGCGGCGGGGCGTGGGCGCGACACGGCGCGCGCCCGGCGCCTCCGGCCCGAGGGCGGCTGTCGGCCGCTCTCCGTATTGCGCCACGGCGATATCGCGCGCGAGATCAACGTGCCCGAGGCGCATCAAACGGACGCGCTCATCCGGCGTCAACTCCAGGTTGGGGCGAAGTTCGAGCATGGCGCGTAACGCCTCCGGGCGATCCAGACGGATCGTCATTTCCTTCGGCGTAATATTTCGCCGATTGGGCGCGTAGATATCCGCGCCGTCGTCGAGCAGCAAGCGGACCACATCCGTGTAGTTATAGGCCACGGCGAAGTGGAGCGGCGTGGTCCGGTTCACATTGCCCGTTTGATTCGCCCCATGCCGCAACAGCAAGGCGGCGGCCTCCGCATGGCCGTTCTCCGCCGCATACGAGAGGCCGGACATTCCGTTTCGCGTGCGGGCGTTCACCGTCGCTCCGTACTCAAGCAACAGCTCCACAAGGGCGGGATCCCCATGGATGGTGGCCAAGTGAAGGGGGCGCACATAGTTTTCGTCGGCGCGGTCCACGTCGGCGCCATTCTCTAACAGCACGGCCGCCACTTCCAGGTGACCATTGAGGACCGCATGATGAAGGGGGCCCCGCTCTTCGTCGTCCCGGGTTTCGACGAAGGCCGCGTTACGGGCGATCATTTGCGCCACGCGCTCCGCGGCGCCGGCCGCGGCCGATTCGATAGTCGTCATGGATTCGAGGGGATCGCGCTCAAAATAGGGCGCAAGACGGGCCACACCCGCCTGAAAACCCGCTGATTCAGCGTAGTCCAGAGTCGATCTGCCGGTATGATCGCGCGCTTCGGGGGGCGCGCCAGCGTCCAGCAGAAACTCCATGACGTCCTCACGCCACAAGGCCGCGGCGTAGTGCAACGGCGCCTGGCCCCTCTGGTTCCGTGCGTTGAGGTTGACTCCCATCCCGGCGAGTAATTCCACCGTCTCCAGCCGTCCGTATCCCGCGGCGACATGCACGGGGCGCACGTCTTCCGCGCCGTACATGGCGTCGACCGCCTCGGGATTGGCGTCGAAATACGCGCGAACCGCGTCGATGTCATCGTTTGCCACCACCGCCAAGGCTTCTTCCAGTCCAATGGCGGAACGGCGCTCCGGCGCGGGGCCAAAACGCCGCACCAAGGGCGTTTGCTCCACAGCCTCGCCCGGAACCTCGCCGCGCAGCCATTCCATGGGGTCCACCCCCTCCGGAACCTGCATTGGCGTCATTTCGAGGGAGGTCTGTCCTCCGCTAGGGGGCGCCGTCTCGGCCGCTGCCTCCGGCGCCTCGCCCCGGAGCCATTCCATCGGGTCCACCCCTTCCGGAAGCTCAACCGGCTCCATTTCCAACGCCGTGTGCTCGCCTGCATCCGGCGCCGTCTCGGCCGCTACGTCCGGCGCCTCGCCCTGGAGCCACTCCATCGGGTCCACCCCTTCCGGAAGCTCAACCGGCTCCATTTCCAACGCCGTGTGCTCCCCTGCATCCGGAACCGGCTCGGCCGCTACGTCTGGCGCCTCGCCCTGGAGCCACTCCATCGGGTCGACCCCTTCCGGAAGCTCAACCGGCTCCATTTCCAACGCCGTGTGCTCGCCCGCACCGAGAGCCTCGTCCGCGATTTCTCCCCGCACCCATTCCATGGGATTCACACCCGCCGGAAAGGTGACTGGCTCCATCTCCAACGCCGTGTGGCTCTCCGCATCGAGAACGCCCTGCGCCGGAGTACTTGGAGCTTCTCCCCGCACCCAATCCACGGGGTTCACCCCCTCAGGAAACTCCACGGGCGTAAATTCGAGAGCGGTGGGCGCGCTGGCCTCCTGGTCTTCCGGTCTGTCCGGGACCCGGTCCTCCTCTTCCGAGGAGATCGCGGCTTCCTGAAGGGCGGCCGCGGGAAGGCCGAACAGGCGCTCTCCAGAGGGGACTTCTGCGGAGGCGGCCGCCACCGCGAGGGGAAGAATTGCGGCAAGGCATCTTGCGAACATCGAACAAGCCTCCATTGGGAGAACCTCCCACGCGGCGCGTGGCTATTGCCCGGGTGAATGGACCTCGACTTCGAGCATTTCTTCCGTGTCAACCTCAATGTCGCCAAAGGGGATTTGGGGTAACGCGGGAGCGGCGGGGGCCTCCGGAGCGGGCTCCCCTTGGGGAGGCGCCACATCTTCGCCTGGCGCGAGCGGGGCGGCTCCGAGGGAATCGCCGGTTTCCGTCACCTCTGGCGCGCCGGCGTCCGTGTCCACCACATCTTGCACTTGGGCGGGAAGGGGCAATGGCCCGTCAAGATCATCATCGAAGAGGTGGGCGGTCCTGTAGGGGGGCCGGCCGGCCGGTTCATAGAAGTTGTCTCGGGGCGGCAACTCGTCCAGCCCGCCGTGATACACGCCGCGGCTGTCGACGCGGTAGATGCGCGTGATCTCCAGTTCGCGCAATACGTCGAAGCGCTCGTCCCGCTCCGCGACCACTTCGGGATCCAAGTCGGGCAAGGATTGGCCCAAACCGCTGTGCCGGGGCGGCGTGCCCATGAGGTCATAGCCAAAGGTAATTTCGAATTGGACGGGGTAGCGCAACGAATCGGTCAGGGTGATATCGTCAATGGTGTATCCCTTGAAATCGCGATAGCTCTTCAGATACACGCCCCCTCCCACGAAGAGCATGCCGCCTATGTCCGGGATTTCGTGAAACTCCACGATATTCTGGTACTGTTTTTCAATCTCGTTGAACCGTTCGAGCTCTGACCGCGCGAGCTCGTGGGCCCGGCGTTCCAGAAAACGGACAAGACCTGGGTCGGGCAGGCCGGCGATCGCTTCATCGCCGCCGCCGAACTCCCGTGACTCCGGGGCGGCCACATAGTTTTCAATGGACGGAAGCTGCAAATCCTCGAAACCGGACTCGCCTTCATCCAAGGCGCCCGGCGCGGCTCCATCCGCGGCGCGGTTTCCGTTCTCCGCACCGTCATCAGCCCGAACCCCTTGCCCGGCCCACGCTCCCAGAATCAGCGCCAGCGCACACGCCGCAACGGTAACCCGCATACCCATCTCTGCTCTACTCCCTCGTCTCGCTATGTCTTTGAGAAACGGCCCGCGTTGTGCTATTGCGGTTGGGTTTCGGCCACGCCACGAAGAGGGCTGTGAGGTTGCCCTTCGGGCATGAGACGGATCCGCTCCTCAAAAAAGATATAGCGCACGGCGTCTTTCGCGCCGGACGGCAAGCCGTTGGCGCGAACGATGTCCTCGTATATGGCCCAGCGGTCGTTGTTTTCGCTCATGACCAGCATGGCGTTGCGGTCCCGTTCGCGCCGCGTCGTGGCGTTGCTGTAAAGCCGCCCCCGCTCCACGTACAACAGGCCGTTGTCGTCTTCCACGCCAAAACCCGTGTCCCGGAACTCGTTGATGGCTTCCGAACGCAATGCGCGCGTCCGGACCGCTTGCCGAATCCGCTCCGTGTCTAAAACAACGCCATTGGCCTCCGCCAAGTTAACCTCGGCGGCGCCTTGTTGAACGGCTTCCTCTATCTGCCTGGCCGCTTCACGCACGGCGTCCTCGGGCACGGTGTCCAAATCCGGCCGAAATCCGCCGACTACCGTGCCCATTTGCGCGCAGCCGGCCAACATCGCCACCACGGCCAGCGCCGCCAAGGCTCTCATCACTAAGCGTCTCCTTCTAGACTTCCGATCACCACTTTATCCTTGCCGGCCCACTTGGCCCGATACAGCGCATCGTCCGCAACACGGATAAGGGCCTCGGCGTCTTTCATCTTATTATGTCCAAGGACGGCCAAGCCCGCGCTCACAGTGAGGGCCTTGCGGTGCGGCAAACCGGCAAAGGGACGGTTCCGCACGACGCGCAGTATCCGGTCGGCCTCGACCCGCGCCCCGTCAAGCCCAGTCTGGGGCAACAGGACCGCAAACTCCTCGCCTCCATACCGAGCGACAATATCACTTTTCCGAACCGTTCTGCGAATGCGTTTCGCGAGCTCCCGCAGTATGCTGTCGCCATGAAGATGGCCAAATGTGTCGTTGATCGCCTTGAAGTTGTCGATGTCCAGCATCAACAGCGACAAGGGGAGCCGGTAACGCTGCGAACGGCCAAACTCTTCGTCCAGGCGCTCGCGGAAGTAACGGTGATTGTTGAGGCCGGTGAGCCCATCGGTGATGGCGAGATGCTCCAAGCGCTGGTTGGCCCGTTGTATCGACTCGAAGAGGTGGGCGCGCTCCAAGGCGTTGGCCGCGGCCTCGGCGACGATTTCGCAGAAGTTGACCTCCCGTGTAGAGAACGGCGTATCCCGCCGCGCCGCCCGCAGAAAGAGGGAGCCGACGTTTTCGTCGTGGAGCACAATGGGAACAACCAGGATAGACTGGAGCCCGGCGCGGGCCAGTTCGCCGGCGTATTCTTGCGTATGGGGGTTGGTCGCCACATCGTTAATGACCGTCTTTTGGCCGGTGCATAAGGTATGGAGGAGCTCCGGATACTTCGGCAGATCAATGGTCAAGTTGTGGACCTTCGCGTCCTCGTGCGAGGCCAGCACATGGCCCAGGGTGCTGCCGGTCCACATCCGCACCACCGAACACCGGTCGATACCGATGATCTCCGCGATCTTCTCAACGAACACGTACAGAATATCATGGGAGCGGCGCTTGGCGGAAATCGCCTTCAGGATTTCCAACACGCTGAAGAGATCGTCCTTGTCCACGCGCGCATCGCGTTGCTGCCGGGAGAGTTCGGCGGCCTGACGCGCCATCAACTTGGCCCCGAGGCGGAGCCCCGCGCCCGCTGGGCCGTTTACGCCACAGGCGGGCCTGCTGGCGGCGGCGCCCAAACCACAGCCGCCTAGATTGCCAAGAAACTCATGAATCACTTCTGGGACACAGGTCCAGAATCCGCGCTCCACGCTTTCCGTCCCGGAGGTGTCCTCCCGGGCCAGCGCGATGAGGCACCCACACTCTTCCGTGAGCACGGCAAGGAGGCTCCCCGTCTCATCGGCCAGGCCGGCTTCGGACCACGGCACGCGCGCGATGTTCGTGGCCCTGTCCCACTCTTCGGGGCCGGCGCCAAGCACTACCATCTCGTCGGCCAAGGCGCGAAGCCGATCCACCGCGTCGGCGGATTCCACGGCCGCGCCAGCGGCCACCGCCGTGATTTCGTGGGGAGGGAAGTCGGCCATAATAGCGGCCAAGCACTCGGCAAGTTCGTGAAAGACGCCCCGGCCTTCAAAGGGAACAATCCCTTCCCTGCCGGGGCCGTTGTCCTCGAACCTGGCGCACAGGGCGGCGAGCGTCAGCGGGGGTTTGTCGATAGTCATAGAATAAGGGGTCCGCCGTGATAGGCGCGCGCCTCCATGGAGACGCGCCGGTCCGTGGTTTTTTACGTATGAGTCGACGGCCCCGTCAGCGCCTCTCCCGGAAAAGGAGAGCCTCGCGGACGGTCGCGCCGTTGGCGACGGGCTTACAGCGCCCGGGTGAAAAACACCAATCAGCCCAGGTCCAGCCCAAACATGCCCGGCTCGATCTCTTCGACGACATCAACCGGAGTGGCGCGCACCACAATATCGTACAGCTCCTCCACTTCTTCGGTGTGCATTCTAGCGCAACCGTTCGAGGCGAAGGTCCCGATAGTCTCCGGCGCAATGGTGCCATGAATGCCCAAGTCGGTCGGCAAACCTTCCTCCTCGGGAACCATGGGCATCCACCGTGTCGCCAACTCGTTGTCAGGGTGATTTGGCGGAATCGGGCCGTAGCCCGGCTTGAACCACGTGGGGTCTTTCTGCTTGTTGCCGATGCGGTAGCTGCCCAGTGTAGTCTCGGATCCAGGAGCGCCCAGCCCCGTGTAGTACCGCTTGAAAATCCCGTCATTGTCCAACAGGAACAGCCGGTTCGTGGATCGTTCAATGACGATCCGAAAGTCCTTCGGTGTGTACTTGAGCCGCTGGCCGACGCGGAGGTTCCTGGGGTCGTCAATGCCATTGGCGCGCATCAGCAAGCCCTGCGTCGTGTTAAGTTGCACTCCGATAGCTGTCAAATTGTCCCCAGACCGCACTTCATACACCTTGCTTTCGGGCGTTTCCGTACGAGAAAAGATCAACTCGACATTGACCTCGCCCAGGGCGTCCAGGGCCTCATTCCATTCTTCGGAGTTCCAGGCCGCTTCCTTTACCGCCTGTTCGTAATAGTCCCGCGCGGCGAAGAGATCCCCCTCCCGCTCGGCGCGCCTTCCGAAGGCCGTATAGGCTGGCGCGCGCAGTTCGGGAACAGCGTTGGCCCGGACCTCTTCGTAGAGGGCGTATGCGGCGTCCATCTCGCCGCGGTCCTCGAGCATGCCCGCGTACGCCACGGCGGCGCGGGGCTGATGCGGGCTCCGCGGAAAATCCTTGGCGGCCCGCTGGAGGTACGCATAGGCCTCGTCGAGGTTCCCCGCTTCCTTCTCCACCTTGGCCAGGAGCAGCAAGGCCTCGGGCGTGACGCCCGCGTGGCTCACCCGGGAAACCAAAGGCTCCAGCATTTCCCTGGCTTCGTCGTAGCGCCCCGCCATGACGAGATCCCGCGCTTCGCCAACGGTCTCGTGGGCGCTGGCCTCGGCCCGGCCGCCGAAATAGTTCTCGTCGGCCCAGTGGAAAACATGGAACGCGCCGTAGGCCAGCGCCGCGATGCCCGTAAGCACCGCGAGGATGCGTCCGAGGCTGGGGTCTTTCTGGGTAACGTTCCGATAGCTGTTCCTGCGTTTCATAGTCCGTTCAAATCCGTGATTCGGCGACCCTGTTTAGATCCATAAGCAACTCGGTAACCGTCTGGTACCGCTTATCGGGGTTTCTTCGCAAACACTTCAAGATGACCTTGTCGAGCTGGGGCGGAACCGCGGGATTGTGCTTCGAAGGCGGGTCGAACTTGAATCGGGGATCCCGCATTTGCCGCATGATGTCATTCGCCGTCGGTCCGTTGCAGGGGTGGCGGCCCGTGAACAACTCATAGAGCGTGATGCCCAACGAGAAAATGTCGGACCGGGAATCAAGGCGGCGCTTCGCGAGCTGTTCGGGCGACATGTACCGCCGCGTGCCGCCTCCCTCGCGGAAAAAGCGGCTGCGCCAGTTCGAGTCGGACTTGGACAAGCCGAAGTCCACAATCTTCACCTTCGTCAGATCCCGTGAGAACAAGAAGTTCTCGGGCTTGATGTCCCGATGAACGATTCCGTGCTGATGCAGGAAATCCAGCCCCTGGCACAGTTGAATGGCGAAGGAGACCATCTGCTGCATGGACAACTCGCGGTCATTGATGTATTTACGCAGGTTGTGCCCGTCGATGAACTCCATGATCAAGCAGCGCCGCACGTTGCCGTTGCGGTCTTGCTGCTCCACGATCTGGTTCGACATCCGGATGATGTTGGGGTGATTCAATGTCGCCGCGATGAGGATTTCACGGCCCAAGTAGTCCTTCTTCCGCCGCTTCTTGTCCAGATCGTACCGGCGGTCGAGAACCTTGATCGCGACGGTCGTGTCCCGGCTCCGGTCGATGGCCTTGTACACGGTGCCCATACCGCCCGAGCCAATCGGCGCGATGATCTCGTAGGGACCCACGTGGGTCAGGTCCAGGGTCGTGTCGGCCTGGTCCTCCGACGCTTCGTCGCCGGATTCGGCCCGAAGATCCTCATTCTTGCCCCGGAAGATTTGTCTCATGAGGTTCTTAAGAATGGCCCTTCCCCTTTTCCGTTCTTATCGAACAAACAGCGGCCTTTGTTTAGGGCGAGCACCAGATATTGTATCCGTTCCTGCCCGGCAATACAACTCCCGGGGGCTTTTCTTGGAGCCAACACAGCATCCAGCGCCGTTTCACGCCCAACCGCCCCGCGCGGAAGGCGTCGCCACCTCTTCGATTATATCACGCAGAACTTGCGTAACGGTCACCCTGCGCAAACGGCTTTCCGGATTCAGGATCAAACGGTGTTCCAAGACCGCGCGCGCCAGCCCCTTGATGTCATCGGGAATGACATAGGCCCGGCCCCGCACCGCCGCGCAGGCCTGGGCGGCCCGGAAGAAACTGAAGGCGGCCCGGGGGCTTGCGCCCAGGGTCAAATGGACCGAATCGCGGGAACGGCTCACGATGCGCAAGAGATAGTCCCGCACGTTCTTGTGTATGTGGATCTCCCGGACTTTGGCTTGCATCCGCAGGATCACGGCCGCGTCGGCCACCGGCTCTAGCTCGTCGACGGGGCTCCCCGTCCGGAGCATTTCGAGCATGCTGGCTTCCGCCGCGATATCGGGATAGCCCAGGGTGAGGCGCATCATAAACCGATCCAACTGCGCTTCTGGCAATGGGAAGGTGCCCTCGTGCTCGACCGGGTTCTGCGTCGCGAAGACGATGAAAGGCTTTTCCAGCCTATGCGTCACCCCGTCGGCGCTCACCTGACCCTCGCCCATAGCTTCCAACAACGCGGACTGAGTCCGCGGGGTGGCGCGGTTAACTTCGTCGGCCACGACCACCTGCGAGAACACCGGGCCAGGGCGAAACTCGAAGCTCCCAGTCTTCTGATTGAACACCGAAACGCCGCTCACATCCGTCGGGAGCAGATCCGGCGTACACTGAATCCTGCTGAAGGTGCAACCCATGGTCCGGGCCATGGCCCGGACCAACACCGTCTTGGCCACACCCGGAACGTCCTCCAACAGGACGTGGCCGCCGCCCAGCACAGAGGCCAGAGCCATCTCAATGACCGGCCGCTTCCCTAGAACGGCGCGCTCGACATTGCCTATTACCGCCTTGATTACATCCCGGAACTCGCCCAACGCTTGGACTCCATCGCCGCTTGAACGGGACGTCCAGCCCCTAGCCCGCGCCACCTTGTCCCGCATGGTAACCATTGCGCCTTCTCGGCGCAACGTTCTCCCCGTCCGGACGACGCGGGGTGGGCGCGGTGCTTAACCACAGCGGCGTCCGCGCCGATAGTACTGAGGAAGTGGAAGGGACGAAACAGGCCGCGGCCGGGCGGATCCAAGCGCGCCCGCGCCGTCATCCGTCCACTGATTCTGAAATGCTCATTGGCCGCATCGGTATCTCTTGACGAATAAGCCTGAATTCTGAATAATATAGCCTAAGCTTAGACAAGCCAGCCATGGCCGATGGACCTTCCGATCCTAGCGTGGCCGTGGCGCCGGGGTGGGCCGGATTGCGCCTCCGTCGTTGAAAAACGCCAGGCGCCCCGAATCCGGCTGAAGCGGGGGAACTTTGATGAGGATGTCACCACATGAGTGAGCCTGTCCGTCCTGTCCGCGGGGACAAGACTTGGAACGCGCCGTTACGGGCCGCGCTAGGCTACCTTATTCTGGGAACAGCATGGTTTGGCCTCGGCGGCTTCGCCATATATAGGCTGTCTCCCGTCGGAGGGTTCGCAACGCTCCTCCTCACCTTGACGGGAATCGCTTTCGTCGTCACCACGAGCGCTATCTTGTACTGGGCGGCGCGCAAGGGCGTAAGCGCGGCCCTGGCGTTGGAAGACGCCAAGCAACGCCGCGATGACGAGTACCACAACCTCGTGGAAGGCGCGGCGGACGGCATCGTTGTGCTGGACGGCGACGGCGCTCTTCAGGATGTGAACGGACGCTTTTGCCGGCTCGTGGGGTACAGCCGGGAAACGCTCACCGGTCTGGGCTGGACCGATCTCACGCCTCCGGGCGATTGGCGGAACAACGGCTCGGCCGAAGGGCTGAAGCTTCCGCCGCCAAATACGACCCAGCTCCAGGAGTGTACACTTCTGCGCCATGACGCGGGCCGGCTCCCCGTCGAGATCAGCATTCGCGCGCTGCGACCGGGCGTCTACCAGGGGATCGTCCGGGACATCTCCGAGCGTAAACGGGCCGAAAATGCCCTCCGGGAACACCAAGAAGAACTCTCCGCGCTGATGAGCAATCTTCCGGGCATGGTCTACCGCTGCCGCAACGAGCCAGGCTGGCCCCTCGAATTCGTAAGCGAAGGCGCCCTGGAGCTTACCGGGTTCAGCCCCGAGGCCTTGACACGCACTGGCCGAATCCGCTTCCGCGACATCATCCACCCCGGAGACCGGCCGCGGGTACGGAAAGAGGTGCAAGCGGCCGTCGCCAACGCGGGCCGTTACCAGATCACCTACCGGCTCACCCACTACGACGGCCGGACGCGTTGGGTTTGGGAGCAGGGCGCCGTCGTGCGTACGGCCGCCCGCGGGACCGCGACGCTACAAGGCTTTATCACGGACATCACGGACCGTGTCCGCACCCAGCGGCGGCTGGCGCGGAGCGAAGCAAGGTTCCGTACACTGGTGCAGCACGCTTCGGACATGGTGGCGGTCCTGGAGTTGGACACGAGCGTCCGCTATGTGAGTCCCGCCATCTCCTGCATTCTCGGGTTGAAGCCCGAGGACGTCCGGGGACGGCTTATCACCAGTCTCGTCCACCCGAAAGACCGGGAGGCCCTGGAGGCCACGCTTCGGGAAGCGCGCAACTACACGGGCCAGGTCCTCACGGGCGTGTTCCGGTTCCGCCGGGCCGAGGGCGGTTGGGCGTTCATCGAGGCGAAAGGACGCCTCATCCTCGACGACGAGGTGCGGGGCTACGTGTTCAACGCCCGGGACATCACCGAGCGCAAGCGCCTTGAACAACAGTTTCATCAATCCCAGAAGATGGAAGCGTTGGGCCGCCTCGCTGGAGGCGTCGCCCACGACTTCAACAATCTCCTGACAACCATTCGGAGTTACAGCCAGACGATGGCCGCCGCGGCGGACGCGCCCGAGCCGTGGCGCGAACAGCTCGCCGAGATCACCAACACCACGGACAGGGCGGCGGGCCTCGTGCGCCAGCTTCTCGCACTTTCCCGTCACGAGGAGCCCGTCTATGGCCGGGTGGATCTGAACGCCTTGATTGAGGACTTGAGCCATCTGCTGAGCCGCATTCTCGGCGCCAACGTCCGATTCGAGCACCGCCTCAACGCGGTTTCCTCCCTGCTGCACGGCGACGTTCACCAGATCGAACAAATCCTTATGAACCTCGTGGTGAACGCCCGCGACGCCATGCCCTCCGGGGGCCAGCTTACACTGGAGACGAGCAACGTCCACTTGGAGGAGCAGATCCGGCAAGATCGGCTCGCCCTGGAGCCGGGCGACTACGTACTGCTCACCGTATCCGACACGGGAACGGGGATGAGCCGGGACACCATGGAGTGCATCTTCGAGCCTTTCTTCACCACGAAACCGGAGGATCAAGGCACGGGATTGGGGCTCGCCACCGTGTACGGCCTTGTCCAACAGCACAAGGGCCATATCCACGTCTACAGCGAGCTTGGCGAAGGCACGGTATTCCGCATCTACTTCCCCCTCCTTCCCGAGGCCAAGGACACCCCCCGCAAGAGCGTGACCGGGCGGACCGAAGGCGGCCCTCCCCGGGGCCGAGGCGAGACTGTGCTGCTCGTCGAGGACGAGGCCGCGCTGTGCCGGGTCATAGGGAACGCGCTCCAAGGCTTCGGATACGCCGTACACCCCATTGGGAGTCCCACGGAAGCCCTAAAGTGGCTGGATGAATCGGGCGAAGCGCCGGACTTGCTCATCACCGACGTGGTCATGCCGGACATCCCTGGCCCGGTGTTGTACAAGCGCGCCGCGGAGCGGAATCCCGATCTGCGGGTCATCTTCTTGAGCGGCTACGCCGACGCCGGCTCCCATGGCAGGGAACTGGCCCCGGACGCGCCGTTCCTTCCGAAGCCCTTTAGCTTGAATGATCTGGCGCGGATGACGCGGGAAGTGTTGGACAGCCCTCCAACGACGGCGGACACGGAGCAACGCGCCCCCCTCCAGTTGGAGTCAACGACCCAGAGCGTGTAGCGGCCCCGGCAACGAGGCTTCCGCCAGGCCTACTCGAAGTGCTCCCGGTAGGCCGCGGTCACAAAAGGTTCGCGCCGCTTGATGGCGGTCCGTTCGATAAGCGCGCGATGCTCGGGACGCGGGGCGAAGATCGCAAGCGCCTCCAGAGCTTTCGCGGCCACGGCTGGGGGCGCCTCCCGAAGCGCGGTCAAGAGAAAATCAAAAGCCTCCTTGGAGCGGGTCAGCGCCATTGGCGTACATAGCCGCTCCCGGAACATGCCGTCCGCCCGCTCCCAAGCCTCCCGAAGCGTCTCGAAGGCCTCGGGATGGCGGGATTCGCCCAGCGCAAGGGCGGCCCCCTCGGCGATGTCCTCCGACGCGCTCTCCAGCCAGTCCCGCACAAAGGCGAAGGACCGTGCCTGATTCACCTCCATGAGCGCGGCCAAGCAGGCGGGGACGATGTCCGGCTCCGAATCCCCGGCGTGGACCTTGAGACGCAGAATGAGCTCCGCCGACTCGGTCGCCGTGAAGGCCAGGGCCAGGATGGCCATGCGCCGCGCCGCCGGTTGCGGATCGACGACGAGGGCGGCGAGCACGAAATGGATATTGACGTAGCCGCCCTTGGCCAACGCGTGACCCGCCTGACCCCGCAGTCCTCCCGCGGTGTCCACCTTCCCACCCCACGTTGGCTCCATCTGCACATGGGCCAACGCTTTAAGGAACACGTTCTCCGCGTAACAGTCCAAATGCGCCAGGGCGCGCACAATCGCTTCCTTGGCCAGACACCCGGGATCGTCTTCGGCGGGCGCTTCGTGGAGGCGCGCGTACGCCCGGGCCAAGGCGTCCGCGCATTCCCGCGCCTGAAGCGCTACGGCGGCATCGCAGGCCTTGGTGATCACGCGCGGATCCGGACAGGCCAGCGCCGCCGCGAGGGTTTCCTGGATCTTCTCGCGATTTGGCGGCTCCGCTTCGAGCTGGGCCAATTGCTGGAATACGCGCGCATATCGATGGGATTTTGCCATATAGTCGGTCGAATCAACCCGAATCCGCCTGAGTCTTGAACTGAATCGGGGCGAACCAAGCACGAACGGCGCGAGCTTCGCCCGAGGCGGGTCAGAAGCGCAACTCGTAGCCGATCTGCAAGTGCGGCTCCAAAGGGTGTCTCTTGATGATGTCGTAGCGCTCCTGCACGCCGGGCCAGGCCTCCGGAAGGCACGCGCCATACAAGTATTCGACGCCAATGCCCTCGGCCGTCATGCGCTCTTCGATATCCGGCGGCGGCTTCATGCGGAAGCGATAGTGCCGGTTGATCTGGGTCAGCCCAAGGCGCGCGTAATAACGTTGCGCCGCCCGGTCCTGAGTCCAGTACTCCAAACGGCGCACGCCCCGCTTCTTCGCGTCCTCTACCGACGCGTCAATCAAGCGTTGACCGAGGTTCAAGCCCTTGTATTCCGGAAGCCGGCCAAACTCGAGGACGTACCCGCCGCGGCTATCATCGAGAAAACAAAGTTCGCCCGGTTCGTTCTCGTACTGGATGTCGGTCAGGCCCGCCATGTTCCCGTCCACGAATAGAACCAGCCGGGCTGCTTCATACCCCTCGTACTCGGGCCGCTCTTGAATGGTGTAGTTCCACGCGTGGGAAATGCTCATGATGATGGCGTGAACGCGCATCCACTCGGGTTCGTCTTCCGGCCGGTACTCACGGATTTCAATGGCGGACTCGGCATTCATGGCATTCCCCTCGATGTCGCCATCCTCCGGCGCCAAGACCGGCGCGCAGGGGGCTTCGCGCGACTACTCAAGCATCTCCCCCGGCTTGGGACGGCTGAATACGTTCGGCCATAACCACGGCACGGGAAAGGTAGCAACCGCCGTTTGAATGTGCAAGGCGCCGGCGCCGGTGGCCACACGGAGACCATAGCGGCTTGGCAGCACCGCGCCGGGCGGCGCGTCTCGCGCCGTGTCCGCGGCCTCCGCCTTCGCCCGTAACACGCGGATGGTGTGGCCCTTGTAGAGGACCCGGGCAGGCATAATGGGATACAGAGCCCGGACCCGGCGCTCCAAATCCGCCGCTGGCTCCGTCCAATAGAGGAACGTGTCCGGCAAGCGGGGCGCCTTCTCGTAGGTAGCCTGGCTTTCATCCTGGGGCTCGCCATGGAGCCCTTCGGCCTCGATCCGGTCCATCACTTCGCACACTCGGGCGCCCGCAAGCTTCGCGGTCTCCGTAAAGACGGCGCGGGCGTCCGCGTCGGGCGGAACGGCCACGGGGTACTGCGCGACAATGGGACCCGTGTCGATGCCCGGCTCCATAATATGGAATGTCACCCCGGTTTCCGTGTCTCCCGACAGAATGACCGCCGTGAAGGGATTCGGTCCCCGATGGCGGGGCAACAGGCTGGAGTGGGTGTTGACGCACCCGATGCGGGGCAAACCCAATAGCGGCGGCTTGAGGATGATGCTGAAGCCGCCCACGAGGATGAGATCCGGGCCGATGGCGCGCAAGGGGGCCAGCTCTTCTTCATCCATCTTATCTATCCACACAATGGGCGCGCCCGCCCGTCCGGCCATCTTGATAACGCTGCGCCCCGGCAGCCTCAGGCGCGCCTTCATCGCGGCGGCGCGGCGGCCCCAATTCTGCACAGCCCGGCCGTTTTGGATGAGGGCCACGACCTCGTGTTTCGAGCCGCGAAGGGCTTCGAACAGTTTTTCGGCAAGCAGGCCGGAGCCCGCCAGGGCGATGCGCATGAGAGGAAGACTCCGCCGCGTACCCGGACGAAGGAACCGGAAGCGCCGGTCCCCGCGCGGGTGTCGCCTAGAAAACCTTCTTTGTGTCGATCAAAAGGGTTACGGGGCCGTCGTTGACCAGTTGGACATCCATGTGCGCGCCGAACTCCCCCGTCTCCACCGTCACGCCTCCCTCCCGTAACGCGGCGACAAACGCCTTATACAGGGGAATGGCTGTCTCCGGCTGCGCGGCGCGCGCAAAGGAAGGACGGCGGCCTTTCCGGCAATCGCCAAGCAAGGTGAACTGGGACACGGCGAGGACGCTTCCCCCGGCGTCCACGAGCGACAGGTTGAACTTCCCCTCTTCGTCGTTGAAGCAACGGAGCCCCATGACTTTCTTCGCCATGAGCGCCGCGTCGTCCTTCGCGTCGTCCGCTTCCACGCCCAACAACACCAAGAGCCCATGGCCAATGGCGCCGGTGATCCGGCCCTCCACGGTAACCGAGGCCTCCCGCACCCGTTGAACAACCGCTCGCACCGCCTTGCGTCCCTCCTTCCCGGTCCGCCAGAGGATAGCGGGGCGCGTTCGGCAAAAGCAAGCCGTATTCCCCAAGTGGGCGTCACCAAAGTGGGAATAGCGGCCGGGTAGTCCTTGAGAGGATGTGTTACGGTGGTTGTGTTGTATAGGTTTATTTGCAATGTGGCGTTGCCGGTCTCACTTGCGGATAGCTGGGAAACGGATAACGCCGTGAACTCACGAACAGAAGAAATCGCCGCCATTGGGCGCAGACGCGCGCAGATTCTGCCGGAGCTTGGCTTCCAGCGCCCCAATGCGCTTGGCCGCCGGATCCTGCACGTTGCTGGCCTTGGCCGAGCGCATGCTCGGCGGCCCCTTGCGCGGAGCGGTTTTTGCACGACTGGGCGTACTCTTGCCCGCGCTTCCACTAGCGGGCCTCTGCTTGCCCGCGCTTTTCGGCTTGTACGCCGG
>SLHB01000490.1 GCA_007136375.1 Candidatus Hydrogenedentota bacterium | reverse complement strand
TGCTGACGCACCCCTCTTCGATGGCGGCGAAGTCGGTTTCTTCCTCGACCACGTGGCGGGGCTCGCCGCCGATCCAGTAGTACGTCCCGCCCCGGGGGTCCTCCCGGACGATGATGTCGTCCTCGTAGTGACGGCGGCCCATGCGTGTGTACCGGACGCCCTGGAGCTCACCGTAGGGCAGATCCGGAACGTTGATGTTGACCATGGTGTCCGGAGGCAGGCCGGTCTTGAGCACGTCCACGGCGTACTTTGCGGCGAACCGGGCCGCGGTTTCCATGTGCTTGGGCGTGTACGCCACGTCCGAGACGGCTATTGACGGAACGCCCTGCAACATGCCCTCAAAGGCGCCCGCGACCGTGCCGGAGTAGGTCACGTCGTCGCCGAGGTTCGCGCCGGGATTTACGCCCGAGACCACGAGGCTGGGCGGCCGGGGCAACAGTTCGCGGATGGCGAGCATGACGCAGTCCGTGGGCGTGCCGTCCACCATGTACCACTGGTGAATACGGCGCGTGACGCGCAGGGGCCGGTGGAGCGAAACGCCCCTGCCCACGGCGCTCTGCTGACGGTCCGGCGCGTAGACCCACACATCGCCCAAGGCCGCGAGGGCGTGGGCGAGCAGATCCAGGCCGGGGGCCTGAATGCCATCGTCGTTTGTCACAAGGATGAGGGGTTTATCCATAACCAAATACAGAGTCCGGGAGGGAATCCCACGCCAGGCGCGATTCGGGAAAGGACGGTCCGCGCGGATCGCGGCGTCCGGGGCCAGCGGCGCAGTTCCCGCCGCGCATGGCTGTTGTTGGCGGAAAACGTCCGGGATGGGCGCGCCCGCGGAACTGTGGGCGTCACCATGGCGGGAGTATAGCCGCGCGCTGGGATCAATGCAAACCCAGCCGCCGGCCGCGGACTACGAGCCCGCGCCCGCCGCGGAGGCCGCCGCTCCAGGATGGAGCGCCTGAATGGCTTCGCCGTAAGGCGGGCGCAAGATCCCCCGCTCCGTGATGATGCCCGCGATCAACCGGGCCGGCGTGATGTCGAAGGCGGGGTTGTATACATCGACGCCGTCCGGGGCGGTAGGAGCGCCAAAGCCGTGGGTCACTTCGCTGGCGTCCCGCTCCTCGATGGGGATGCCGTCGCCGGTGGGCACGGCCAGATCAAAGGTCGAGAACGGGGCGGCGACATAGAAGGGTACGTTGTGCGCCGCCGCGGCCAACGCCAGGCTGTAGGTCCCAATCTTGTTCGCCGTGTCGCCGTTGGCGGCGATGCGGTCGGCGCCCGTGATGGCGATATGGACCTTGCCCTGGCCCATGAGATGGGCCGCAGCGTTGTCGCAGAGCAGCGTGACGGGCACGCCGGCCTGCATGCATTCCCAGGTGGTCAGCCGGGCGCCTTGCAGCAAGGGGCGGGTCTCATCGGCGTAGACGCGCACCTGGACGCCCCGCTCGTGAGCCCGCAGCGCGACGGCCAAGGCCGTGCCGTACGCGCCCGTGGCCAGCGGGCCGGTGTTGCAGTGCGTAATCACGCCATCACCGTCATGGAGCAGCTCCGCCCCGTTATCGCCGATGGCCTTGCAGCAGGCTTTCTCTTCCTCATAGATGGCGCGGGCCTCGGCGAGGAGGGCCCCCTCCAGCTCCGCGGGCCCCAGGGACGGGTTGGCCTCGGCAACGCGCTTCATGCGGCCGAGCGCCCAGAACAGGTTCACCGCCGTGGGCCGAGCCGTCGCCAAGTACTCAACGGCGTTCGACAACACGCGTTGGGCCCGCTCCGCGGAGTCCGGGGCCTTCTCCCGCAGGGCCACCACGGCGCCGTGGGCCGCGCAGACGCCAATGGCCGGCGCGCCCCGGACGCGGAGGCTCCGGATGGCCTCCCACACGCCCTCCGCGGTGTCCAGCGGAATCTCACGGCATTCGCCGGGCAATAGCGTTTGATCGATGATGAATAGCTGGTTGTCGCGCCAAATCACAGGCTCAATCATGATGATGGTCTTTCTCTTCGGCCGGTAGCAACGGAAAACAGCTTGTCACGCCAGGGTCAGTTCCCGCTCCATGGCCGCCTGAAAACTTTGAAAACGGGCCGTTAGCCGGGGTTCTTCCGGCGTCTCGGGAAGCTCGGCGATGATCTGAGCGGCGCCGTGACGGAGCAGATCCGCCGCCGCCCGGGGCGTACGCACGGCCGCGGCCGCCAGCGCCACGGGATCTTTCCGATAGTCCAGATTCTCCCGGAGTATCCGGATGCGCTCCAAGGCCGCGCCAGCCGTGGGCTCCGCGTCCATCCCGGGCTCCGTCGCGAGAACCGTGACACGGTCCACATGGGGCAGCAGGTAGTCCAGCCGGGTCAGCGACGTTCCGGGGCCAATGGACACCCCAGCCGCGGCGCCGGCCTCGCGAATCCGCGCCAGCGTCCGGTGAATGTGAACGGAGCCGCCCACGGGCACGGTGAGGCCATGGCAGCCGGCGTCAAGAAAGGGCTGCAAGGCCCGGTCCACGTCTTCAACCAGCAGGTGTACATGGCGGCGGAGACCGCAACACGCCTGGGCGGCGGCGACGAACCCGTGCCCCATGCTAAATCCCGGAGCCATGCGCCCGTCCGTGACGGTGAAATGCAATTCTTGGCAACCGGCCGCCTCCAGATCCTTGAAGGCCGCTTCCAAGCGCAGCAGCGGCAGGGAGGCCGCTTCCACGGCCAAGACCGGGCGTTTCGTCACGGCGGTGTTCCTTTCATGATTCTTCAGCGGGGAGCGCGCTGGGCGGCTCATCCCGCCCGGCGCGTTACACGGTAGCAGGCTTGCCGCCCGGTCCACAACACGGGCGGCGCCAGCGGACGGCAGTATCGATCGCTTCGGCCTCTCCCGTGGTCAAACGCGGCTGCGGCGGCCTATAGTTAGTCAAAGTTGAATACTTTTTCCTGCAAAAAAATTTCGGCCGCGCGGGCCGGCCCCGGGCTCCGAGAGGCTAAGCCCTTATAGATGAATACCTTACAAAAGTACGCGGCTTGGCCTGGTTCTTGCTCTCATCGTCTTGCAAGCACGTGAGAACATCACAGAAGTTACCCCCAATACGCGGCAACAACGTAGGAGAAGAACATCATGGCAAGACTGTCGGCGATTCAGCGCTTAGTGTTGGCGGCCGCCGTTCTCGGCGTGCTGAGCGCGGTTCCGGCCTACGCCGCCGAGACCGGCGACGGACCGCGGTTCTACGAGGGCTTCGGCGCCTACACCCGCGCCGTCACCACCGAGTCCGCGGAGGCCCAACAGTGGTTTGACCAGGGTTTGCAGTTGCTGTACGGCTTCAATCACGACGAGGCCATCCGTTCCTTTCTGCGCGCGGCCGAGATCAGCCCCGACTGCGCCATGGCGTGGTGGGGCGCGGCGTACGCGAAGGGGCTCCACATCAACAATCCCGAGATGACGGAGGAAGCGTCCATCGAGGCGTACGGCTATGCGCAAGAGGCCATGGCGCGCATCGAAAACGCTTCGCCGGTGGAGCAAGCGCTCATCCGGGCCGTGAACGTGCGCTATGCGCTGCCCGTTCCGGAGGATCGGAGCCCCCTCGATCACGCCTACGCGGACGCCATGGAGCAGGCGTGGCGGGACTTCCCGGATGATCCCGACGTGGGAGCGCTGTTCGCGGAGTCGCTCATGAATCTCCAGCCCTGGGATCTCTGGACGCCGAGCGGCGAACCGAAAGGGCGCGCCCTGGAGATCGTGGCGGCCCTGGAGCGGGTCCTGGACCTCAACCAATTCCACCCCGGCGGGAACCACTTCTACATTCACGCCGTGGAGGCGTCTCTTTCCCCTGAACGGGCCGAGGCGGCGGCGGATCGGCTCGCGTTTCTTGTGCCCGGATCGGGCCACTTGGTTCATATGCCTGCCCACATCTACGCCCGCGTGGGCCGGTGGGGGGACGCTTCCGAAGCGAACGTCCGCGCGATTGACGCGGACCGCCGCTACTTTGCCGTGGCCCCCGCCCCGGGCTTCTACTCGCTGTACTACGTGCACAACCTCCACTTCCTGGCGTGGGCGGCCATGATGGAGGGCCGGTACGAAACCGCCCTCGGCGCCGCTCGCGGCATCCAGGAAGAGATCCCGGAGGCGTTCCTGCAAGAATACACATACATCGCTGACGGGTTCATGCCAACGGCGTATCATGTGCTGATCCGTTTCGGGAAGTGGGAGGCCATTCTCGAAGAGCCCGAGCCCCCGGCGTTCAGACACATCAGCCGCGCGAGCTGGCGCTACGCCCGCTCCGTGGCGTTGAGCAACTTGGGCCGGCTCGACGAGGCGCGGGCGGAACTGGCCGCGTTCGATGAAGAAACCGCCCAGATCCCAGAGGATTGGGTGATCATGGAGAACACGGGCCGGGACGTCATGAACATCGCGCGCTTGATGGCCCAGGGAGAGTTGGCATTTTTCGACGGGCGCCCGGAGGACGCGTTTGCCGCGCTCCGCGAAGCCGCGGTTCTCGAAGACCAACTGGCCTACGACGAGCCTCCCGGCTGGATGCAGCCCGTGCGGCACGCCCTGGGCGCATTGCTTCTGGCCAGCAACCGGCCCGAGGAAGCCGCGGATGTGTACCGGGAAGACCTGGAGCGGCGTCCGAAGAACGGCTGGGGATTGCTGGGGCTGACCCAGGCGCTAAGAGGCCTGGAGCGGGCCGACGAGGCCGAGGCGCTGACTCCAGAACTGGAGGCCGCGTGGGCCCGGGCGGACGTCGCCCCCGTGGCGTCTTGCTACTGCCACCCGGACGCGGAGTGACGGCGCTTCTTTCGTGAACACACGGACACGGCGCGACGGGGCTTGTGCTCCCCGCCGCGCCGTGATTTTTGGGACGGCTACGCCTGGCGCTACGTCTGAACCTTCTCGGTGGAAGCCGGTTCGCGGCTCGGCAGGACAGCGCCGTTCGTGGGCGGCTGGCCGTTCTGGTAAGTGTAGTGCTTGTATTCCAATTCGCAACAGCCCTGGCAGACGGTGAACCCGCTCTCCCGGCGGCGCCGGCGGAACTTGCGCATCTTCGGGCTGTTCCAGATTTCCTTCAGGCTTTGCTCGCGGACGTTTCCAACCTTCTGAATGAAGCACGGGTAGACGCCGCCCTTGGAGCCGATGAAGAGGTTGGTCCACACGGCGCGGCAATCATACTGCGTCATGTCGTACCCACGCTCGTGGTAGCTCAGCAGCTCTTCATAGGACGTGCGGGGCATGCGCAACTCCACCCCGGCCTCTTTCGCGTTTCGGGCCGTCTCGCGCAGGGCCTCGTCGAGCCGGGCGACATCGATCTGGGGCGTGCTCACGTCGTCCTCGCCGAACTGCTCCGGATCGACCTGCCCGAGCTCCATGTTGTCATGGGACCGCATTTCGGTGAGCAAGTTCAGCACATTCACGCCGCACTCGGCCGCAAGCCGAGGCATCTCGGGCAAAACGTCCAGATTCTCCTTGAGAATGACGGTGTTGATGTGGATAAGGGGGCACTGCTTGCCCAAGCGGTTCCGGGCTTCGGCCAAGGCCTTGATGCCCTTGATGCTCTTGTCGAAGGCGCCGCGCTGGGCGCGCACTTCGTCATGGATCTCCCGGGTGCCGTCAATAGAAATGCCCGTGGAGTTGAGGCCCTTGCCGCCGAGGCGGCGCGGCGCCAGCTCCGCGCAACGCTCCGCCCGCTCGTCCCGCAGCATGACGGCGTTGGAAATGAAATGGACCCGGCGCTTCGAGCAGGCGTGGGCCAGAATCTGCTCAAAGTCCTTGCGGACCCAGACTTCGCCGCCCGTAAAGGTAATCAGGCTGAAGCGCCCCGTCTGGTCGATGACGTTGAGCCACTCGTCGGTAGTGAGTTCGTCGGAGGCTTGGACCTTTGTCGGCGTGTTCTCCAGCCATTGAATATAAAGACACATCTTGCAGCGAAGATTGCACCGGCGCGTCATCTCAAGGAAATAGTGCGACGGGGGGAAGGAATGTCCCGTGCGAGATAGGTTATAGGGAATGGTTGTATACAAGCGCGTGGTCTTGCGGTACAGCCTCGCCACGCGGCCTTGTATGGGCGTCTTTCCGGGCTCCATGCCAGCTTCCTTCCATAGGGTCTGGACGGCAACGCGCCATCCCTTTCACGTGTTCCGGGCTCGCGGCCCGGTCCATCGCCGTCCGTGAAGCGGACGCCGATGGCCTCTCAGAATTTGAAGATGATTGCATCACGCGGGCATTGCATACGCTCCACACCGCGCGTCCGAAACGTTCGCCAGGACCGAGCCTGGCTAACTGCTTGCCGAGACCGCGTCACGGCTGGCCGGCAAGGGCGCCCGGGCGGTCTCGTGGGCGTAGCCCTTGTACTCCAACTCACAACAACCCTGACACACGGCGAAACCGCCATCCCGGCGCCGGCGCCGGAATTCGCGCATCTTGGCGTTGTTCCAAATCTCTCTCAAGCTATGCTCGCGGACATTCCCAACCTTCTGGATAAAGCAGGGATACACGCCGCCCTTCGCGCCGACGTACAGGTTCGTCCAAACGGCGCGGCATTCGTAATCGACCAGGTCATAGCCCCGCTCATGATACTTCAGCAGTTCCTCATAGGGCGTCCGGGGCAACCGCAGTTCAACACCGGCGTCCTTGGCGGCCTTCGCCGTTTCGCGCAACACTTCGTCAAGGCGATCCACATCGATGTGCGGCGTGTTTACATCCTCCCGCCCGAACTGGCTAGGATCGACGTGCCCCAGATCCTGGTGATCATGGGCCCGCATTTCGGTGAGCAGATTCAGGACGTTCGCCCCGCTTTCCGCCACAACCTTGGGCATATCGGGCAGTACGTCAAGATTTTCCTTGAGAATGACGGTGTTGATGTGGATAAGCGGACACTTCTTGCCCGCCCGGTCCCGGGCTTCGGCGAGGGCTTGAACGCCTTTGATGCTCTTGTCAAAGGCGCCGCGCTGAGCGCGGATGACGTCATGCACGTCCCGGGTGCCGTCAATGGAGATGCCGGCGAAATTCAGGCCCTTGCCGCCGAGCCGCTTGGGCGCCAACTCCACGCAACGCCGCGCCCGCTCCTCCCGCAGCATGACCGCGTTGGAGATGAAGTGTACGCGGCGCTTCGAGCAGGCGTGGGCCAGAATGTCGTCGAAGTCTTTCCGGACCCAGACTTCGCCGCCGGTGAAGGTGATCAGGCTGAAGCGGCCGGTCTGGTCGACTACGTTGAGCCATTCCTCCGTGCTGAGTTCGCCGTCGGCTTGAACGCGGGTCGGTGTGTTTTCCAGCCACTGAATGTATTGGCACATCTTGCAGCGGAGGTTACACCGGCGCGTAATCTCGAAGAAATAATGCCACGCCGGGAAGGAGTGTCCCGTCCGGAATACGCTATAGGGAATGGCGGTATAGAGGCGCGTGACCCTCCGATACAGGTCGGTCACGCGGCCTTGAATGGTCGTTACTCCGGATTCCATGCCTACTCCTTGGTCAAAACGCTCCCGCCCGCCGCCTGGATAACGGGGTTGCCGCCCTTCAAACGCGGGAAGCAACGAGATACAGACGCGTGTAAACAGAAACATGGCCGCGCGGGGCGGGTATTCCTTGGATATTGACGCCCTTCCAGCCTCTGGGCCGGTTCACACGTGCAACGGCTGCCCTTCCGCCAAGAGGGGACACAAAGGACAGGACTCGCACCGGGGGCGCTTTCGGCAGAAATCCTTGCCCGTCCAGACAATCAGGCCGTGAAACTCCTTGAAAAGATCCACATCCGCCTCAAGGTTTTCCTCGAACAACGCCCGCAAGGGCTCATATCCGATGGCCGGATCCACAACGCCATGACGGGCCAGAATGCGCCGCGTATAGGCGTCCACCACGAACACGGGCTTCCCGCAGGCGTAGAGGAGTATGTCGTCCGCCGTTTCCGGGCCGACGCCCTTTATGCCGAGGAGCTCCCGCCGCAACTCGCCGAGGGGCCGCCGCGCCAACTCCTCCATCCGGCCATCGTAGCCGTCCACCAGGCGCCGGCAAAAGTTCCGGACCCGGTCCGTCTTCACCCGGAAGTAGCCCGAGGGGCGGAGGACTTCCTCCAGCTCGCCGGTGGAACAGGCGAGCATCGCCTCGGGGCAAAGGAGCCCGGCGGTCTTCAAATTCGCGATGGCCCGCTCCACATTGGTCCACGCGGTGTTCTGCGTCAAAATCGCCCCGATAGCGATCTCGAAAGGTCCGTCGCCGGGCCACCAACCCGTATGTCCATAATGGGCGGCCATGTGGTCGAACAGGGCCAACAACCGTTCCCGCATGGATCGGGCTCAATCCATCTTGGACACGGTTACCGGGGCCTGGGCTTCCGCGCCGGTTTCGGCGGCCAAATCCCCGAGGTTCAAGGCGAACTCCACCAGTCCCATGCTTTGGATGAGCATAAGCGGCTCGCCTTCACCCACTTCCCCGTAAGTCCGGACGTAGACGGCCTCCAACGGCGCGCCGCCAATGGCCGCCTCGGCCGTGTCGCCCAGGGAAAGCCCGAGGGCCTCCAAATGCTCGGCCGTGAGATTGGTGACCACGTTGCCGTAGGCGTCCACGCGCACTACCGCTCCGTGAGCCACCCCGTCCTCCACCTTCGGCGCCTCGATGGGCAACTCTTGGAGGGTTTCCGGGTCAACGGCGGGCCCCACTTCTTCGAAGGGCGCGCCGCCCGCCAGGCTCGCCGCCACCGGCCCAAAGATGTCTCGGCCATGAAAAGTGTGCGAAACCGCGCCGTCGCGCCATAGGGCCTCGTTCGTCAGCTCCCGGGCCTCGGCCAAACCGAAGCGCTCGGCGGCGAGGGCCAGGAGACCGTTGTCGGGTCCCACGAAATACAGGCCGCCGCCCGTCTTGACGGCCACTTGGCGCCGCTCCGTGCCCACGCCGGGGTCCACCACCGCGCAGAACACCGTGCCGGCCGGATACATGGCGGCCGCTTCCACGAGCATGTACGCCCCCGTGACCACGTCAAAGGGCGGCACGGAGTGACTGATGGACACGGGCGTCACGGAACGATCCTTGGCGTATATGGCGCCCTTGAGCGTGCCGGCGTAGATGCTGTCGGCGCCATAGTCCGTAAGCAACGCGACGAGTCCGTTCGGCGGCTCGCCGTCTTCGGCTGGGCTGTCCACGGCGGCCAAGGCCACCGCAAGAATGATGGAACAAATGAGAAAGAAACGCACTGCCATGGGACCGCTCCCGCCTGATCGGCGCGCGATTCGGCCTCAGCCGTCCGCGCCATGGTTTCTAGGCCTCCCCTAGCTTAACCCATCGAAACCGTGGTGGCAAATACTGGATTTCGCGCCATGAACGTGGACGCGCGTCCCTTGGTCCAGGGACACATAGACCTGGTGAAGGTTCAGTCTCCCCGCAAGGCCAGGAGCGCCGCGACGACGGGCATGGCCGCGAGGATCGGCAGGAAGACGGCCAAGGGGACGCACCACGGCCGGAAGGGGATCCGGGGCTTGGGCGGGCGGTAGCAATAGGCGGGCAAATAGACAAGTAGCCCGTAGACGGGAATCCACAATCCGAAGGCGAGCAAGCTCCGAGGGCCGAAGGCCATGGTTTCCGCGAGCACGCCCGTGACGCCGAAAAGGAGAAACACCCAACGCGGCGGCACGGCGTAGCGGCGGAGCAAGAATCCCCAAGCAACGAACATGGGCGCGAAAACCACGACGCTATGGAGCAACACCACTTCCAGATAGTTGGCCGACGCGGTGATGAAGGCCTCGCCCTTGGCTACACCGAAGAGCGGCGCCATGTTCGTAAGCGTGACCGTGATGGCCTCCTCCGTCAAGGCAAGACCGGTGGCGAAAACGCTGAAGACCACTGGCGCCGGCCAAGAGGCGCGCGCCGTCCAATGGCGGACACGCTCCCGTTGGTGGCGCATCACCGCCCCGCCGAGGAGAACCCACACGACGAAAAGGGAGGTCCCCATCCCCATGATCGCCCGATCGACTGGACTGTCCCACACGTGAACCAGCACGAGCGCGCACTGGGCGGCCCCCAAGAATAGGAGAAGCCCCATAAACACGGGCCACACCCGGGACGGCTCTCCGTAATCCCTGTCCATGTTACTCAGACTCCGTCGTGAACGGCCCGGTTTCCAGCGAGCCGCCGTCAGAAGGATGCGCCGGACTCCGCCTTGACGGTATGATGGGGCGGCCCGGACAGGCGCGCGCTCCCGCGTCCGAGCTGTCCGGCGTTGTATCCGGGGCAAGCATCCTTTCCTCAACCCATACTCAAAGCGGGATTCATGGTCTACGAATACACGGGATATCTCAGCACGCTCTTGTACGCGCCGGACGCGGACGCCCGGGACTCCCTGGAGCACATCACCTTTTCCAGCGACGACCTCGCCGGGTGGACCGCCCGGGACATGCCGCAGCTCAAGGAATGGCAACGGACGCCCGTTCAGCGCGTCCGCACGGAACACGGGGTCCGGGTCGTGGGAAAGTTTCACGAGATCCGGCAGATTGACAACCTTCCGGTGGACGATCCCCGGTTCTGGGCCCCCCTTGGCAGCTTCGGGAAGAACGATTCCCGGTTTCCCGTGGATCTTGAGCGGTTTCCCGTGTGCGAAATCACCTACCGCTGTGTCACCGACAACGCCTATCCCGCGTGGGTTTGGACGTACGGCGATTGTTGGCAGACCGACTTCCTGGAGCCCACCCCCCGCTGGCGGACAGCGGCCCGGCTCATTCCCCACAACGGCTTTCCCCAGTCCATTGATGGATTCGTCTTCCGCGTCTATTCCAACAACCGGTCCGACGAGTCCGTGGAGCTGGAGTCGTTACGCTTCCGGGCGTTGACGGCCGCGGAGCAGGAGGCCATCGGAAAAGACACGGCCCGCCGCGGAGAACAGGACGCGCCCAAGCATTACCCTATCCTTGACGAATTCATGCCCTTGGGGACCTACCTGAACGCAGAAGTCTCCCGCCGCATGGCCGAGCTCTTGGGCCTGAGTATGAACGAGTACTGGCAGTTGGTGTTCGAGGATCTCGTGCGGCACCACCACAACTGCGTGGCGATGGAAAAGGCGGAACGCTTCACGGCGGAAGAATTCCGGGAGTTCTTGCGGCTGGCCGACGCCCATGACGTCAAGGTGGCCGCCATTCACAACGCGCCGTTGGCCGATGACGTGGCGCGGAGCGAGGAGTTCCTGGAGGCCAACATCGCGCCCTACGCCGATGAGCCCGCGCTCCTGGCATGGATCCTCTGTGAACGGCCGAAGGAGGAGAGTCTCAACCGGCTTCTTCATCTGAAGCGGCGCGCCGAGGAAATGAGCCCGGGGCGTCCCGTCGCCTTGCTGACCCAAGGCGCCAACGGCTATCCCCTCTTCGCGCCATATTTCGCGGCGTCGGGCCTGACCCATGACAGCGCCCACGACCCGTGGACGGCGGGCGCGGCGGCGAAGCAACATCGAAACTTGGCCGGCGGTCAACAGTTCTGGATGGTCGCGCCCGCCTACGTCTCCGCCAGCTCCACGCCCGAGTGGAGCAGTTGCGCCGAGATGCGGCTCATGGCCAATCTGGCCATGGCCAACGGGGCCCGGGGTTGGTTTTCCTACGCATACCACAACGATCCTGTGTGGATCACGGGGAGTTGTCAGCGCACGCTCACGGGCCCGTTCCTCGCGTTCAGCGACTTGTGGCTGGAGCTGGACAAGCGGATGGGCCGGTTTGACGCCATCGCGCCACTCCTCCTCGCCGCCGCGCCCGCGCCCTTGCCCGAAGAGTGGTATTTCTCCAGCCAGCGAAGCGCTGACCACACGGAGCTTCCCGAAGGAGCGCCCGCCACTAGCTATCACCACCTGAGGGGAGACGAATTCGACCTGTACTTCGTGATCAGCAACGACGTTCGCGGCATGACCTCGGTAGACGCCCACATCCCGCCCGAAGCCCTGGGCGACCTGGAAATCTACGACCTCTCTGACTTTGTGCACACCTGGAATTGGGCGCCCATGCGATTGGAACGGCACGTGGAGATGTTCCCGGGACAGGCCCGCATCGTGCTCGTGGCGAAACCCGCCGTGTGCGCCTATTGGCGCGATGTTATCGCGCGGCGCCTCATCGAGGACGACAAGAAGCACGTGGAGCTGAACCTCACCCTCGCGAGGGCCCACGACATCGACACCCAGGCCATCGACGTTAAGTTGGCGTCCACGGGGCAAGGCGACATCCTCCATGACCTTGTGAGCATGCACGCGATCCGCGCCATAACGCTCAATCTCTTATACCAGACGCCCCGCATCGCGGAGCCCCGCAGTAAGATCATCGAAGTATGCGCGGCCGTATGCGCGTGCGATGGCGCGTTGTGCCGGTTGATTCACAAGGGAAAGGCGGAAATGGCGCGGGAGTTGGGGATGAGCGTGCTGCCCATCGCCCGCGAGTTCACCAAGATGCGCCTCGAATTGCGCCAGGGAAAGGGCGCCGACATCACGGCCCATTGCGAGACGCTGGCCAAGCGCGCCCTCCAGTTGCTGGAGGAGATCCGGTCTCACGTGTGAGCCGGGGAGCGTTCAGGACCGGCGGTCCAACTCGCCGGACGCCATCATGTCCACAAACAACCGGGCCACGTCTGGGTCGAACTGAGCGCCCGCGCCTTCCTGGAGTTCGCGGGCCACTTCCGCGGGCGACAGCGATTGACGGTACGCACGGCTGCTGGACATAGCGTCGAAGGCGTCGGCGACGCCGATGACGCGGACCAAGGGGGACAGATCATCCCCCTGCAAGCCGTCCGGATAACCGGAGCCGTCGATGCGTTCATGATGAGAACGCACGAGACCCAGGTGCTCCTTCGTGAGGAAACCCACGGGCGCCAGCACTTCGTACCCGATCACTGGATGCTGCTTGATCATGCGCCATTCGTCTTCGGTAAGTCCGTTCGTCTTCCGGAGGACGCCGTCCTTGACGCCGATCTTCCCAATATCGTGGAGCATGGCGCCGAGCTTGACCGTCTCGATGTCGCGCTGGCCCATGCCCATCTTGCGCGCGGCTAGGACGGAATAGTCCCGCACGCGCTGACTGTGGCCATGGGTATAGGGATCCTTCGCTTCGAGGAGCAGGGCCATCGACTGGAGCGTGCTCAAGTGCGCGTGCTCAATGTCCCGGATGAGGCGCACATTATCCACGGCGGCGGCGGCGTGATTGGCCATGATGCTGAGGATCTTCAGATCCCGCTCGGTAAAGCTCCCCCCGTCCTTCTTGCCTGTCACGTTCAACACGGCGAGCACGTTGGGCTGGCCCGTGCGCGCGCCGCCGAAGCGGCCGCTGCCGATGTTGCGCTCCAAGGGCACGGACACAAAGGACATGTCATCCAGCCCCAGGGTCATCGGCTTCAGATCCGGGACCGCGTTGATGTTCTCCACGAGGAGCGGGGTCGCGTGCTTGGCGACCCAGCCCGCGACGCCGGCGCCGAACTTGACGCCCTGGCCGAGCTTCTCCCGGGGGAGGCCCTTGAGCGCCTTCAGCTCTAGGGCTTGACCATCCTCGGTGGTCACCATGATGGAGCCACGGCGGGCGTTTACCCGGCTCAACGCGGCGTGCAAGATGAAGTCGAGCAACTCTTGCTCGTCGCGGATGCTGGCGATGCGCCCGCTAATGTCGAAGAGCTCGTTGATTTCCCGGAGCCGGGCGTTTTCGTCGGTGAGCCGATGACGCTGGATGGCGTTGCTGACCGCCATCTTCACCTCGCCAAGACTGAAGGGCTTGAGCACATAATCGTAGGCGCCTTCGCGGACAGCGGCGCGGGCGGTTTCGAGCGTGGCGAAGCCGGTCATCACAATGGGAATGAGTTGAGGACGAATCCGCCGTGCTTCCCGGACGAGGGTGATGCCGTCCATCTCGGGCATCATGATGTCGGTGAAAAGCAGGGCGACATCGTTGCCGCTCCTGATGCGCCGCAGGGCGGCGGGTCCATCCGGCGCCGTTTCGACGGCGTACCCCTCCCCTTGCAGGATCTCGAGCATTAGCTCCCGAATGACCGATTCATCGTCAACGACCAGTATCGTTTCGGCGCTCATTGTACAGCGGCTCCAAGGGCCGGAGCCGGGCGCCAAGCTCCGCGCGGCGATGGTTTAATGCTATTCATGAACCTCCAAGCCGCGCGCCGCGGCGATGATGTACGTTGGATGCGCGTCTTGCAGTCCTCCCGTTCGCCGGCCTCGACAAGGAGGCGGCTACAGGGCGGCGCGCGCTTCCTGGAGCGCCTCGCGCACCCGCAGGGCGGCCGTGCCGCCCACGTGTCCGCGCCGCTCCACGATGGCCCTGGGGTCCAGCAAGTCCAAGGCGTCCGCGCCAAACTCGCCGGAGTAGGCCCGCAACTCCTCTTCCGGCAGATCGCCGAGGCGCAGGCCATGTTTGACGCAGTGGGCCACAATGCGTCCAATAGTATGGTGCGCTTCCCGGAAGGGCACGCCCTTTTCCACCAGGTAGTCCGCCAGGTCGGTCGCCTCCAGGAATCCTTCCCGCGCCGCCGCCTCCATGCGTCCGGCGTGCACCTCCACCGCCGGAATCATCCGCGCCATGGCCGCCAGGCACAACTGGACCGTGTCGGAGGCGTCGAACAGCGGCAGCTTGTCCTCCTGCATGTCCCGGTTGTATGTGAGCGGCAACCCCTTCATCAAGGTCAGGATCGCGGTCACATCGCCGTACACGCGCGCCGTCTTGCCCCGAACCAGCTCCGCGACATCGGGGTTCTTCTTCTGGGGCATGATGCTAGAGCCCGTCGTGAAGGCGTCCCCGATGGTGATGAACCCATATTCGGGCGTGGACCACAGGATAAGCTCTTCGCACAGCCGGGACAGGTGCATCATGACGATGGCGGCGTCCGCGCAGAACTCCACCGCGAAGTCGCGATCCGAAACGGCGTCCATGCTGTTCCGAGAGACGCTATCAAAACCCAATTCGCGGGCCACGCATTCCCGGTCAATGGGATAGGGCGTCCCGGCTAGGGCGGCGCTGCCCAAGGGCAATACGTTGATACGATTGTGCAATTCCGCGAAACGCTCCCGGTCCCGCCGCAGCATTTCGACATAGGCCAAGGCGTGATGGCCCAAAAGGACCGGCTGAGCGTGTTGCAGATGGGTGCAGCCCGGCAACAGCGTTTCCACGTGGGCCTCTCCGAAATCGATCAGCGCGCGCATCAGGGCGGTCAGCCCTTCCCGGACCGCCGCAGCCTGGTCGCGGGCCCACATGCGGGTGTCAAGGGCGATTTGGTCGTTGCGGCTCCGGCCCGTGTGGAGCCGCTTGCCCGCGTCGCCAATCCGCTCCGTAAGGGCCGCCTCAATGTTCGTGTGCACGTCTTCGAGGGCGGGGTCCCAATGGAATTGCCCCTGGGCGATCTCGCTGGCGAGCGTTTCCAGGCCCGCGATAATCGCGTCCGCGTCGGCCTGGCTGATGATGCCCTGCTGGCCGAGCATACGCGCGTGGGCGACGCTGCCTTGGATATCCCAGGGCGCCAGACGCGCGTCGAAGGAGACGGATTCGCCTAGAGCCTCGACGAGCTCGTCGGCCGGGGCCTCGAAGCGGCCTCCCCAGAGCTTACTCATGCCGGCCTGGCCCCCTTCCCCGCGTTCGCGTCTGTCCGTCCGTCTTCCCTCATCCGTCGAGCCCCGCTTGTTTCCGCACCCGCAGCCGCAGGGCGTTTAACCGGATGAAGCCGGTGGCGTCGGCCTGGTGATAGGCGCCGGCGTCCTCCTCAAACGTGGAAATGCGCTCGTCGTACAAGCCCTTCTCCGCCTTACGTCCCACCACGGCGCAATGGCCCTTGTACAGCTTCAACCGGGCCACGCCGGTGACGTGCTCCTGCGACTTCCGGACAAAGGCCATGAGCGCCTCCAGCTCCGGAGCGTACCAGAAGCCGTTGTACATGAGCTGAGCGATCTTCGGCGAAAGCTGGTCCCGGGCAAGCATGACTTCCCGGTCCATCGTAAGGGATTCCACAGCCCTGTGCGCCGCGTACAACAACGTGCCTCCCGGCGTCTCATACACGCCCCGGGACTTCATGCCCACGAAGCGATTCTCCACAATATCAACGCGCCCGACGCCGTGTTCGCCGGCCACGGCGTTCAGCCTCGCGAGCAGCTCCGCGGGACTCAAGGCTTCTCCGTCGACCGTCGTGGGCGTGCCCGCCTCGAACCCGATTTCCACGTACGCGGCATTATCGGGAGCATCGGCAGGATCCACGGTGAGCTTGAACATTTCCTTTGGGGGTTCGGCCCAGGGATCCTCCAGCACGCCGCCCTCGAATGAGAGGTGCAAGAGGTTCCGGTCCATGCTGTAAGGCTTCTCTTGGCTGGCGGGAATCTCGATGCCGTGCTTCTTGGCGTATTCAATCATCTTCGTGCGGCTGGTCAAATCCCATGCGGGCTCGCGCCACGGGGCGATAATAGAGACGTTCGGTTCGAGGGCGAGGTAGGTCAACTCGAAGCGGACCTGGTCGTTGCCCTTGCCCGTGGCGCCATGAGAGACGGCGTCCGCCCCTTCCTTGCGGAGCGTCTCGATCTGTCCCTTCGCGATCAGCGGACGGGCGACGCTGGTGCCCAAGAGGTAGAGGCCCTCATAGATGGCGTTGGCCTGCATGGCGGGAAAGACAAAGTCCCGTACAAACTCCTCGCGGAGGTCATCGACGTAGACGGCGCTGGCGCCCGTGGCCTCAGCCTTCTTGCGCGCGGGTTCGAGCTCCTCGCCCTGGCCGATGTCGGCGATATAGGCCACCATATCCGCTTTATACGTTTCTTGAAGCCACTTCAGAATAACCGAGGTGTCCAGTCCGCCTGAATAGGCCAACACGATTTTTCGGGGATTTCCCGCCATATCGAGGGTCCTTTCCGTAGATTGTCGCGCGAATGTATGCAGAATTGACAGGAATCAGCAGAGAAAAGGCGCGCGGGCTCCGGGTTCGCGTCTCGACGATTGAGCCGGCTGGAAACGACCCCCGGGGCCGTGAACCCCGCGGAGGGGCCCGCCGGAAGCGTGAACATCGCCTCGCCGCGGACGCTACGCGGTGATGTTCGTCCCGCTCCGCGGCTCGTCCCGGCCAGCCGGCTGGGGCACGTCGCCGCGATGGCTGCGCTTCGCGGTCAAGCCGTCCTCCCGGCGCTCCATGAGCGAAACCATGATGGCCTTCTGGCTATGGAGCCGGTTTTCGGCTTGGTCGTAGACGATGGACTGGGGTCCGTCGATCACTTCGTCGGTGACCTCGGAGCCCCGTTTGGCGGGCAGGCAATGCATGAACACGGCGTTGGGTTTGGCCAAGGCCATCGCCTCGGCGTTGATCTGGTAGGGTTCGAAGGCCCGGGCGCGATCGGCTTGCTCCGCCTCCTGCCCCATGCTCGCCCAGACATCCGTGTAGACGGCGTCCGCGCCCGCCAAGGCGGCCTTCAGGTCATGGGTGACCTCCACCTTCCCCGGCGCGTTGGCCTGGGCAAAGGCGAGCACTTCCGGGCTCGCCTCGTAGCCCTCGGGACATGCAAGCACAAAGTGAATGGGAATGCGGGCGGCGAAGTGCATCCACGACGCGCACACATTGTTGCCGTCTCCAGCGAACACCACCTTCAGCCCCTCGAAGTCCCCCTTGTGCTCCGAAAGCGCCTGGGCGTCGGCAATGACCTGGCAGGGGTGCTGCTTATCGGTGAGGGCGTTGATGACCGGCACGGAAGCGTGTTCGGCGAGCTCGACGATGGCTTCGTGGCTGTACGTGCGAACCACGACGCCGTCCACCCAGCGTTCGAGATTGCGGGCCATATCCGCAATGGATTCCCGCTCGCCGAGGCGGTGATGGACCTGATCCAGCACGATGGCCTGGCCGCCAAGCTGGAACATGCCCACCTCAAAACTGACACGGGTCCGCAGGCTCGGCTTTTCGAAGACGAGCACGGCCGATTGGCCCTCCAAGGGATGGTATACGCGGCTTTCCCGCTGCATCTTCTTGAGGGATCCGGCCAGTTCCAGTAAGTCGTATATGTCGCCCGCCTCGAGATCGGCAAGCGATATAAAGTCGTAGAGCATTACATCTCTCCCAACACGCTGTCCAACGCATCGGCGGCGCAGCCGGCGTCCTCTTCGCTGATGATGAGGGGCGGCGCGAAGCGCAACACCCGCGGGCCGGCGGAACCGCAGAGTACGCCGCGCTCCCGCATGGCGTCCACTACGGAGGCGGCCGGTCCATCCAATTCCAAGCCAATGAGCAGGCCACGGGCCCGGATCTCCTTTATCTGGCGGCGGCTTCGCGCCAGCGTTTCGAGCCGGTCCACGAAATAGGCGCCCACAGCGGCCGCCTTCTCGAGGAAGCCAGGCTTCACGACCTCGGTGAGCGTCGCCAAGGCGGCGGCGGCGCTCAAGGGGTTGCCGCCAAAGGTGGTCGCATGCGAGCCCACGGTGAAGCCCGCGGCGACTTCCTCGGTGCAGCCCACGGCGCCAATGGGCGCGCCGTTCCCCAAGGCCTTGGCCGTGGTGATGATATCCGGTGTCACGTCTTCTTGCTCATACGCCCAGAGCGTTCCCGTGCGGCCCATCCCGGTTTGCACTTCATCCAGGATGAGCAACGCGTCCCGTGCCTGGCAAATCTCCCGGGCCCGGCGCAGGTATCCCGCATCGGGCAAACGGACGCCGCCCTCGCCCTGAATCGGCTCCAGAATCACCGCGCCCACATCGGGCGTCACGGCCTGCTCCAAGGCGCCGGCGTCGTTGTAGGGCACGTAGCTCACGCCGGGCAACAAGGGCTCGAAGCCTTCGTGGAATCGGGGCTGGCCCGTCACCGTCAAAGCGCCGAAGGTTCGGCCGTGAAAGGACTGAAGCGCCGCCACGATACCGGGGCGGGCGGGCCCTTTCTGGGCCCAGTACCGCCGGGCGAGCTTCAACGCCGCCTCATTCGCCGTGGCGCCGCAATTCGCGAAGAACCAGCGGGGCGCGAAGGTGTGCTCGGCAAGGAGTTTGGCAAGACGGGCCTGCGGCTCGGTGTAGTACAGGTTGGAAACATGCACCAACGTTTCCGCCTGGCGGGTAATCGCTTCGGTCACGGCAGGATGACAATGCCCCAAGGCCGTGACAGCGATGCCCGCGAAGAAGTCAAGGTACTGCCGCCCTTCCGCGTCCCAGACCATCGCCCCCTTGCCCCGGGTGATCGCCATCTTTCGGACGCCATAGGTGTTGATGAGATGGGCGCCGCAAAGGTCTTGTATGTCCGCCGTGTTCAAAGCTCGCCTCTCCCCGCTTTCGGATGCCAAGCATGGCGCAACGCCGGCAACCACATTAGATCATGTCCGGCGCGATAGGAAAGTCCCGCCGCGGCGCGCCATGCCTTCCCTGGGGCTCATGCATATTGCTGGCGGCGCGGCTCCCCCGTAATGGCGCCTGGACACGGCCCCATGCATAGAAAAAAACCGCCCCACCGCCATTCAGACACGTATGGGGTGGAGCCGGTGACACGCTTCTAGGCGCGGCGCACAACCCGCCTTCGCCGGGAGCCAAGAGGCATGCCCGTTAGGCGGCCTTGCCAGAGCCAGAGGAAGACTTCGAAGACGTGGCGGAGGCGTCTCCGCCGGAACTTGCGTTTTCGGCGCTGGAGCTCGCGCTTTCGGCCTTGGCGCCCTCGCCGCTGGACTTGCTCGCGCCGTCGGCGCTGGCGCTTTCCTTGGCGCCTTGCTTGCCGTTCCCGTTGCTGCGCTTGTAGTCGGTCTCGTAGAAGCCCGAGCCCTTGAAGATCAAGCCGGCGCCGCTCCCCAGCAGCCGCCGCGTCGCTCCGCCGCAGGCCTCGCACACCACTTTGGGCGTCGCGCTCATACCGTGGTAAACGTCCGTCACATTGCCGCAATCCATACACTGATATGAATACGTAGGCATAGGCGCCATCCTCTTCTGTAAGGTTCAAAGCCAGCGGGTAACCCGGGGCGTAGTGGGCAGAGTCCCCGAAGCGAATACATTCAAGGAGCGCCGGGTATTCCCTCCGCGCGCCCGTACAGTAGCAGCCCCCGGGCCCGGATGCAAGCGGTTGGGCCTTCGTTCCGCCCGGAACTGGCGCTGTAAGCCGTCAAAGTGGAATCGCCGATTCGGAGCCGCGTCTATTGACATTCCGCCGCGGGGAAGCCACGATGGCAACGCGGCAAGCGGCTCAACCAAGCCGGAGCGGCCCCGGTCCAATCGAAGAGCGCATCCACGGCCCTTTGGCGGCAGGGACGCCTCCCACGCGGCCGGGCGGCTCACGCCTGATGGGTTACTGTTACGGAGAAAACGCCCGAATGAATATCCTCCAAGAACTGGAAGAGCTGCCGCCGGGAACACTGGACGCCGTTATGGGCGTCGCCATCGCGGTGGGCACGCTATACTGCTTCCTGGGATACAGGACGCTCAAGATCGTGATAGGCCTGACGGGATTCGCCTTGGCGGGCGGCGCGGCGGGCGCGCTGGCGGGTTGGTTGACCCAAGGCCACACGCTGGCCACCCTTGGCGCGGGCGCGGCTGGGGGGATAGCCGGGGCCATGGCGCTGTTTTTCGTGTACCGCGCCGGCGTCTTCGTCATGGGCCTGGTGGCGGCGGCCATCATCGCGTTAAACGCCTTCGGCGGCCTGGAGGAGGCCTGGGCGCCGTGGGCGATCGCGGGGACGGGTCTCGCGGGAGGCGCCGTGGCGCTCTTGCTGGAGCGTCCCATTCTCACCCTTGCGACGGCGGCGATAGGCGCGTGGGTTCTCGTTTGCGGCCTTGCTTATTTCATTCTAGGCCCGCCTCCGGTACGGCTCGCCGGTCACCCGATGGAACTCGCGGGGACCGATGGCGCATTGATCTTCGGGTGGATTGTGTTGGCCGCGGGCGGCGCCCTTATGCAGTTCGCGACACACCGGCGCGGCGGCGGCGTGCCCGGCGCTGGCCGGGGCCGCTGAAGCGACGCTGGAATAACAGCTTGGGAATGGGCGTCTAAAAGGGTGCGTGACAATGCGGCGGCGCGGCGCTTGATGCGCGCGCCGGGATGCTGACACAATACCCGGTGGCCCGCGCGGCGAAAAGGCGATGCGCCGGCGAAACGAAGCGTCCACGCGGAGTCTAGCGTGGACGGAGCCGTGTCATAATGGTATACTCTAGATGCGAGGTGGGCGCTATGCTTTGTCAAAAATGTCACAAGAATCTGGCCACGGTCCGCTATGCGGAAGTCGTGGACGGCAAGGTCACAGACTTGCACCTTTGCCCTGACTGCTTGCTGAAGCATCAGGAGGACGGAGGCGCGGGCTTTGAGCTTTCCGGTCCGGCGCCCTCGCCCCGCCATTCGGCAGCTACGGAAGCCACGCCGCAGCAACAAGACTCCGTTGTTGCGCAACGGACGTGCAGCGCGTGCGGCGCCCTCCTAAAACACGTCATCAAGAGCGGCGAAGCCGGCTGCGTCCAGTGCTACGCCAACTTCGCCGAGCAACTCGAGCCCATACTGCGCGGCGCCCATACCGCCCTGCGCCACCGCGGCAAAGCCCCCGAGCGAAACGACGCGCGGGAGCGGCTCCGGGCGGAACTCCAAACCAAGCGCGCCCTATTGCGCAGCGCTCTCAAGATGGAAAACTACGAAGAAGCCGCGATCCTCCGTGACGAGATCAAGAAACTTGACACTGGGCTGACGTCGGCCGGACAGAAACAGGGCTGAGCCATGGTTGAGACGTTCATAGATAAACCAGCCCGCTGGCTGGATGGCGCGGGAAGCGAGGCGGACCTTGTCCTGTTTACGAAAGGGACCCTCGCCCGCAACTTGGCGGATTTCCCCTTCCCCTCTCGCTGTACGGCGGAGGACGCCCGGGCCGTCGAGGAACGGATCCTTGGCGCCTTGGATCAGACGGGGCTGCTGGCGGAAGGTCAGTATTTCTCGCTGCTGGAGGCGGGGCCGCAAGAAGCCCGTTTCTTCCACGAACGCCACCTCGTCACCGCCGAACTGCTGCGGCGCGGCGGCCCTCGGGGCGTTTTCGTCAAGAACGACCAGTCCCTGAGCATCATGATCAACGAGGCGAATCACACACGCATTTGTGTGACGGCGTCCGGGTTGGAGCCCGAGGCGGTGTGGTCGCGCTTGAGTTCAGTGGACGACACCTTGACGGGCGCGCTGGATTTCGCCTTCGATGAACGCCTCGGCTACCTCACGCCGTTGCTGGGCCAAGTCGGGACAGGCCTCAATCTCCTGGCGGCGTTGCACCTGCCCGCCCTCGCCATCGCGAGCAAGATCCTCGGCGCGGAACAACGGGTGCGCGAGCAGCGGCATGTGCTGCAAGGGCTCATGGGAAGCATCAGCGCCGCGCAAGGCGACGTCTACGCCTTGTCGAACCAGTCCACGTTGGGCCGCTCCGAGGAGGAGATCGTCTATCATTTGCGGCACATCGCCCAGGAGCTGATGGATCAGGAGCGAACCGAGCGCGAGGTCATGACGAACGACGGGCACTTGAGCCTGGAAGACCGCATCAACCGGGCCTTGGGAAGCGCCCGGGGCGCGCGGCTCCTGGAGATGGACGAGGGGCTCGACATCTTGTCGTCCTTGCGGCTCGGATTGTCGACGAAACACCTCGAAGGCTTTCGCTACAAACTGCTGAACGAGCTCTTCGTCGAAAGCCAGCCGGCCCATTTGGAGCTGCGGCGGGGGGCCGAGTGCGACGAGGTCACCCTGAGCGTGGAGCGGGCCAACCTGTTCCGGACGCGCCTGAGCTAGGTTCGTCCGCGGGGGCGTGGAAGCTTCTTGTCTGAGCTAGCGGGAACCCAGGGAGTTTCCGCCTCAAGTCCGGGCGGCGCGCGGTCCATGAGCCGGCGCAAAAGGGCCGGCGGCTCCGCCACGGAGGCGGGAGAACGCTGCTTTTGTCGTGACGCCTTCTATGCAAAACTGAGCTGTACAAACCGGAAGACCTAGGAAGGCGCCACGCGCGCGCCGCCCCAGGTCTACGTTAGTTTGAGAGGAAACACATCACATGTGGGAACGGTTCACCGAGCGCGCCAAGCATGTTGTCAGCGCGGCGCGGGAAGAGGCAACCCGGCTCGGCAGCGAGTACGTGCGCACCGAGCACATTCTGCTTGGCCTGTGCCGGGAGCCCGACGGGATCGCGGCGCGGGCCCTGGAGAACCTGGGCATCGACATTGAAGCCTTGGCCATGGAGATCGAGCAGCAAGTCCAACGGGGCACGTCGGTCATTCCCAGCGACGAGATCGCCTTCACGCCCCGGGCGAAGAAGGTGTTGGAGCTGGCCGTGGAAGAAGCGCGGCGCTTCAATCATAGCTACATCGGCACGGAACACATTCTCCTGGGCCTGGTGAAGGAAGGCGAGGGCATCGCGGCGAAGGTGCTTCAGGACATGAAGATCGACTTGGACCGGGTGCAGACGGAAATCATCCGGCTCCTCGGCGACCAGGGCAAGCCCAG
>SLHB01000377.1 GCA_007136375.1 Candidatus Hydrogenedentota bacterium | reverse complement strand
TGTCGCAAGAAGACCTGCGCGTTATCGGCGCGGACATCATCCTCGCCAACGCCTATCACCTTTACCTGCGGCCTGGGGTGGACATTCTGGAGCAGGCGGGCGGGCTTCATCGCTTCATGAATTGGGACCGGTCCATTCTGACGGATTCCGGGGGCTTCCAAGTCTTCAGCTTGGCGGGGCTGACCAAGATCTCGGAGGACGGCGTGGCGTTTCAGAGCCATATCGACGGATCCCGCCACTTCCTCCGGCCCGAGGACGCCATCGCCGTGCAGCGGAGCATCGGCGCCGACATCATCATGTGCTTCGACGAGTGCACGCCCTATCCGGTGGACCATGTGACGGCCGCCCGCTCGATGCGCCGCACGATGGACTGGGCCGCGCGCTGCAAGACGGAGTGGCGGCGGCGCGGCGCGGAACGCCAATCCCTCTTCGGCATTGTGCAAGGCAGCGTATACAGGGACCTGCGGGAAGCGAGCGCGCGGCGTCTCGCGGACATCGGGTTCCCGGGCTACGCCATCGGCGGCGTCAGCGTGGGCGAACCCAAGGAGGCCATGCGCGAGGCCGTCGAGTGGACCGTCCCGGAGTTGCCGGAAGCCGCGCCGCGCTATCTCATGGGCGTGGGGCCGCCCGACGACTTCCTGGAGGCGGTGGAGCGCGGCGTGGACATGTTCGATTGCGTCATGCCCACCCGCGTGGCGCGCAACGGCGCCTTGTACACCCGGCAGGGGCGCATCAACATCAAGAACCGGCCCTATGCCACTGATTTCGGGCCCGTCGATCCGTCGTGCGGCTGCCCTGTGTGCCAGACCTACAGCCGCGCGTACCTCAATCACTTGTTCCGGGCCGGCGAGATCTCGGCCTTGCGCCTGAACACTTTACACAACCTGTGCTTCATGCTATCATTGGCCGCGAATGTCCGGGAAAGTATCCGGACCGGCGCCTTTTCACAGTTCAAACGCGCTTTTCTCGAGAATCTGGCGGTCTGACCGCCGGCGGTTTCCCCGCTGCCGCTCCACGCCCCCGTGGGCCGGGTCCGGGTCCGCCGGGAATACGTCCGCCGCCCGGGACGCGCCCAGCCTTGCATCCCAAGGAGGACCCCCACGGTGTGGAGCACTTTGGCCTTTGCCCAGGAGATGGGCGAAGCGGCTGCCCAGCAGCAGGACGTACCCAATCCGTTCATGCAGACCCTGCCGTTTCTGATTATCTTCATCGGCATCATGTACTTCCTGATGATCCGGCCGAACCAGAAACGCGAGAAGGAACGGCGGGAGATGCTCGCTTCGTTGGACAAGGGCGATGAGGTCATCACCACCGGAGGCATTTACGGCACCATCGTGGGCTTGTCCGACGCCACCGTCGTACTCCGGGTCAGCGAGGATCCCTTGGTGAAGCTAGAGTTCGCCCGCGGCGCTGTCTCGAAGGTGACATCGAAGAAGGACGACTAAGGCGCCGCCGCCCAGAAAGCGCTGGGCGCGGCCCGCCGGAGCGGTCCGGGCAACCCGCCCGCCCGGTCTGGGTATAAACCGAAACGAACCATTGCAGCCTCGCGTCCGCGGCCCCGTAAGGACGGCCGCGGAGACAGCGGCGGCGCGGGAATTTCCGCACATCAAGCAAACGGCGCGCAATCCGGACCGGCATCGGCGCGGGTCCGCGGGCGCCTCTGGAGCCGGCAATGCAAAAGCACACCTACCGCACCATCCTTATTTGGGCTGTGATCGCCGTAGCCATCTTCCAAATCTATCCCACCGTGGGCTGGATGTTCCTCGACGAGGAGACGCGGGAAGAGCGCCTGGCGCAATGGCAGGAAGAAGACGCCGTCTATCAAGAGCGCGGCGCCATTGGAAACGCCTGGCACAATCTGACGCGTTGGGCGCAATTCGACCGCGACCGGGTGATAAACCTGGGTCTCGACCTCCAGGGCGGCATCCACATGGTGCTCGGCCTGGAAATGGACGAGATGGACGAGCAGCGCCGGCAGGAGTTCCTCGACCAAGGATTCGAGGCCGAAGAAATCGAGCACCAGATGCAGCAAGCGGCGTTGCAACGGATCCGCATGCGCATCGACGAGTTCGAAGCCCGCGAGCCCGTCATCCAGGCCATGGGCGCCAACCAGATCCAGGTGCAGCTGCCCGGCGAACGGGATATTGAGCGCGCCCAGCGCCTCATCACCCGCACGGCCTTCCTCACCTTCCACCGCGTGTCCGGGGCCAACGAGACCCGCAACGTGTTGCGCGCCATCGAAAGCGCCTTTCCCGACCAATTCGAGCCCTACATCGTGCGGCGCGGCCTCGACGGCGGCTTTCACACGGTGCGCGAAGAGCACATCACCCAGGTCCGTAACGTCCTTGAACAAGCGCGCGAAGAGGGTGGCGTCATCCCGGACGATAAGATGGTCGCTCTAAGCCCTTCGCCCAACCCTTGGGACGAACCCCTTTATCAACTATATGTGCTGGATCGGGAGCCTCTGCTGACTGGCGAAGGGTTGCGCTTGGCCATGGCGCGCCCCGATCCCCAGAGCCTCGAACGGAGCTGGGAGGTGCTCTTCCAGAACGACGGCGAGGCCGCCCGCCGCTTCGAACAGGTCACGCGGCAACACATTGGCGAGCCCATGGCCATCGTCCTGGACGGTCAGGTTGTGTCCGCGCCCACCATCCAGAGCGCCATCGGCGCGTCCGGCACGATTACGGGCAATTTCACCCAAGAACAGGCCCAAGATCTGGCCATTGCGTTGAACTCCGGCACCATGCCCGTGCCCATTCGTGAAGAGTTCACGGGCGTCGTCGGCGCGAGCTTGGGCAGCGACTCCGTCCAACGCGGGGTTCAATCCGCCTTCGCGGGCTTGGCCCTCGTCATGATCTTCATGATCTTCTACTACAGGCACACGGGCCTGCTCGCGAACGTGGCGCTGCTGCTGAACGCCTTGTTCGTCCTGGCGTGTTTCGCGTACTTCAACTTCACACTAACCCTGCCCGGCATCGCGGGGCTTGTGCTCACCGTGGGCATGGCCGTGGACGCGAACGTGCTTATCTATGAGCGCATCCGTGAGGAATTGCGCAACGGCAAATCCCTGCTTTCCGCCGTGGAAGGCGGCTACGCCCGCGCGCAGATCACCATTCTCGACGCCAACGTGACCACGCTCATCGCGGCTATGGTGCTATTGCAGTTCGGCACCGGGCCCATTGAGGGCTTCGCCATCGCGCTGAGCATCGGCGTGGTGTGCAGTGTGTTCACGGCCTTGGTCGTCACGCGGGCCATCTTCGATTTCTTGCTCCGCATGGGCTGGCTCGGCAACACGCTCAGCATGATGAGCTTCTTCAAGCCCGAATCGCGCCTCGATTTCCTGGGCCGGCGCAAGATCGCCGCCGTGGCGAGCGCCGCCGCCATCATCGTCGGCTTCAGCGTGTTCATCTACCGCGGCCAGGACAACTTTGGCGTCGACTTCACAAGCGGTTCGAGCATGATCGTCCACCTCGACTCCGAGGAGAGCATAGAGGTGGGCGCGGTCCGGGAGGCCTTGTTTGCCCTCGGCTTCGCCGATCCTCTTGTGCAGGAATACGGCGACCAACGGGCCGGCGAAGACAATCGTTTCCTTATCCGCCTTAGCGAACGCGAACAAACGGCCGTGCTTGAGGGGGACGTGGACGTTCCCGAAGAGGCCGCGCCTGACGAAAGCGAGGCGGCCGCCGCCGAAGCCGCGGAAGACGAAACCGCGGCCGCCGAAGCCGTTCCAGACCACCTGGAGGATGAAGGCTTCGTGCGCGACACCATCACCAGCGTCGTCCGCGGCGGCCTAGGACCCTTGGCTGGCGGCGGCGACGCGGTCATCTTCGAGCAGGTGGAAATGGTGGGCGCCGCCATTGGGGAGCAGCTTCGCCGCGACGCCATCTGGGCGGTTATCTATTCGCTGTTCTTCATCATCGTGTACCTCTGGTTCCGTTTCCAGATCACCTTCGCCCTCGGCGCGGTGGCGGCGCTGGTGCATGACGTGCTGTTGACCCTCGGTCTCTTCGCCCTCTTCGGGCGGCAGCTCAACTTGCCGGTGGTCGCGGCGCTGTTGACCATTATCGGCTACTCGTTAAACGACACCATCGTCATCTACGACCGCATCCGGGAGGATATCCGCCTCTACCGCGGAAAGGGTATGTCCCTCCTTGAGATCATGAATCTCAGCGTGAACCAGACCCTCGGACGCACCCTAGTGACGTCGACTACGACGCTGTTCGTCCTCGTCGTGCTCTTCATCTTCGGCGGGCCCGTCATCAACGATTTCGCCTTCGCGCTCATTGCCGGCGTGATCGTGGGCACGTACTCCTCCATCTTCGTGGCCAGCCCGATCGTCCACTACCTTACGGTATGGCAGGGGCGGCACGTCACGGTCGTGGGCGAAGACAAGGAGCAAGAGGGTTCGCCGCGCCGCCGCAGGCGCCGGAAAGCCCGGGGCAAGGACAAGAAAGAGATCGGCGGCGAAGAGCTGGCGAAATAGCAAGAACCAACGCGGTATTCCGTCCTCGATGGGATCCGCATGGGACATCTGAGGAGCCACGCGGCCACATCGCCGCGTGGCTCTTCGATTCCAAAGGCGCGACGGCTTCAAGGGCTTGCCCCGGCGAAACATGAGGGCTACAATCCGGCCATGATGACGCAACTCGCCACGGAAGCCATTCTCACCGCGCAAAACATCTCCAAGCACTACGGCGCCCAGGATATTCTCGACGGCGTCTCCATCGCGGTCCACGGCCGCGAACGGGTGGGCCTCATCGGCCGCAACGGCTCGGGCAAATCGACGCTCATGCGGATCATGGCGGGCATCGACGCGCCCGATGAAGGCGAGATCACGTGGAAGCGGGGCTTGCGCGTCGCCATGCTGGCCCAGGACTGCGAGGCCGATCCCGAGTGGACCGTGGACGCCGTCTTGGAGGCCGCGGCGCGGGAGCTCGAAACATTGGCCGAGCAATACCAGGACGCCTTGGCGCGGCTGGCCGCGGCGCCGCCGGACAGCCCGGAGCACGGACGCATCGCCGCCGAAGCCGGCGCCCTGGAAGAGGCCTGCGCGCTCCACGCCGCGTGGGACAAGGAACAATCCATCCGCCGCGTCCGCGGCGCCTTGCGGCTGCCCCCAGGCGACCGGCCCATCCGCGCCCTGTCCGGCGGGGAGCTCCGGCGGGTCGATCTCGCCGGCGTGCTCGTGCGCGAACCCGACCTGCTCATCCTCGACGAGCCCACGAACCACTTGGACGTGTCGAGCGTGGAATGGCTGGAAGGCTTCCTCGCCAACTACCCCGGCGCGTGCGTGTTGGTGACGCACGACCGTTACTTCCTCGACCGCGCCGCCACGCGCATGGCCGAGCTGGACCGGCGCCGGTTGACCACGTATTCGGGCAACTATTCAGACTACCTCGCGCAAAAGGCGGAGCGGGACGCCCAGGAGGTCCGGGCCGAGTCGCGGCGCCAATCGATTCTGCGCCGGGAGCTCGAATGGATGCGCCGGGGGCCAAAGGCCCGGGGCACGAAGGCGCAAGCCCGCATCGACCGCATCGGCGCGCTGCAAGAGCAAACGCCCGAGCGCGGCCCGGAAGACCCTGTGTTCACCATTCCCGCGCCGCCACGCCTGGGCAAGCGCGTCTTGGAAGCGGAAGGGCTCGCGAAACGCCTGGGAGGCGAGACCCTGTTCGAGGGCGTTTCCTTGACGATGCAGCCGGGCATGCGCGTGGGCGTGGCCGGCCCCAATGGCTGCGGCAAGACGACCCTGCTACGGGTGCTCATGGGCCAGGAGACGCCGGACGCGGGCGAGGCGGCGGTCGGCGAGGCCGTTCAGTTCCTCTACGTGGACCAGACCCACGAAGAAATCAATCCCGAAGACACGATCCTCGAACACGTCACGGGCGGAACGCAGGAGGTAGAGGTGAACGGGCGCCGCGTGTTCGTGCCAACCTATCTGGAGCGCTTCCTTTTCGACCAAGGCGCCATCCGGATGCCCATGAAGAACCTTTCCGGCGGCGAGCGAAACCGCATCGAACTCGCGAAAAGACTCCTGCAAGGCGGCAACTTCCTGGTCCTGGACGAACCGACCAACGACCTGGACCTGGCCACCCTGCGCGTGTTGGAGGAGGCTGTCACCGGCTTCCCCGGCTGCGCCTTGGTCGTCAGCCACGACCGCTATTTCCTGAACCGCGTCTGCACTCACCTCCTCGTGTTCGAAGGCGGCGGCCGCACCGTATTCATCACCGGCAACTACGACGACTACCTGCTGTACCGGAAGCGCCTCGCCGAGGCGGAAGAGGAAGCGGCCAAGGAAAACATCGCGTCCGCGAACACGCCCGCCAAGCCCACAAAACGGCGGGAGCCCCGGGAGCGGCGGCTGACCTACAAAGAACAGCAAGAGCTGGCCGCCATGGAGCAGACCATCGAGGCGGCGGAGGCCGAAGCCGCGGAATGCGAAGCCCGCGTGAACGATCCCACCCTGTATCAGAAGGGCCGTGAGGCGGTGGAAGAAGCCATGAACGCGCTCACCGAAGCCCGGCAACGCGTGGAGCGCCTGTACGCTCGCTGGGAGGAGTTGGAGGCCCTCGCCCGCAAATGACGCGCGCCAGCGCCGTTGGCCCTGGGGGGCGCTATTCCGAGGCGCCGGCGAGGGCGGCTTCGATCGCGTCCCAGCCGGGGAGGCTGTCTTCCCAGGATTCGAGGGGGCGGCCTTCATGAATGAGGTAATACCGGGGGGGCGCGGTTCCCACGTGGCGGGCGAAGAAGGGGGCCTCCACAGACTGGAGGGGGAACAGCGGCATGGTGATCATCTCGAAGATGTCGATCTCGTCTTCTTCCCCATAGATGAACGCGGCCGCGGCGGGCATGTCCGGCGCGTCGAGCACGAGGTCGTTTAGCTCCGGCGCCTCGGCCATGCAATGTTCGCAGGTGGCGCTGTAGAAGGCGATGAAATGGGTTCCCTCGCCGAGGTCTTCCTCCCCCGCCTCCGTGGCGTAGGTCACGCCCGCGAAGGGGCGCTCGGCGCCGCCAACGCCCGCATGGGGATCGTGAAACCCAGCGGCCGCCACGGCGAGCAAGGCCAGGCCGGCGGCCGCGGCGGCGGGCTTGGCAAACCCTGCGGTAAGGGCGTTCCCGGCGAGACGCGCGCGCCGGCCGCTCCACCCGGCAAAGCCCAAGGCCCCCATGAGAATGACATTCTTGCTAAGGGTGACAGCTGGGGTCATCTCCACGTATGCCCCAAAGCAGCCGCATTCGTCCAGTTCTTGGAAGGCCCAGCCGTAGACGACCAGACTGCTAAAGCCAAGGAGCAGAAT
>SLHB01000073.1 GCA_007136375.1 Candidatus Hydrogenedentota bacterium | reverse complement strand
TCTCATCGGGCAACTGGATATTGACCGATGCGGCAATACTCGGGAACTCGGCCTCGAGGACCTCCTTCGCGCCCTCGAGGATCAAGTCGCCGCCGGAACCCGACGTCCACCGGCCCAGAATCAACACATGCTTGAGTTCGTAGAAGTCCGCGTAGTGGGCCACGCCGTAGCCCATGTAGGCGCCCATGGTCTCCCAGATCTTGCGGGCGCCTTCGTCCCCACCCTCAAGGGCATCCTGCACATGCTTGAGCCGCTCCGCGTCGGTCACGCCTTCCGGCAACGCGATCCCCGCACGGGGCGCGAGGCGAAACACGCACTGCTGCGAGAAATACAGCGCGCCCACGCCCCGGTCGCCCGACCACTCGTCCACCGGCGCGCCGGGACTGTAATCGATGGGGGCAAAGGCAAGCTCGTTCAGCCAATCCGTGATGTTTCCCTCCGGCGTCACATAGCCGCCCGCCTCGCTGGAGCCCAGGGCGATGCCGAGAACGCCGTTGTCCTCAAGGGACATGCTGCCGGCCAAGGCGGTCACCTCGCCGTCGTTCACGATGTCCAAGGGCACGCCAAAAGCCTGCTGGATGCGCACGAAGAGGTTCCGCACTTCGTCGTAGCGCTCCTTCGGCACGCCACGGAACAGCGACGCGATACGCGGCCGGTTATTGATGTACACGCCGGCCGAACTGCCGCCAATGGCGTCCACGCGGGGAAGCCGCGACGCCGCCTTGTTGAGCGCGGCCATGATCTCGTCAAAATGATACTGGGGATCCGTTTGCTTGCGGGGCTCCCACACCACCTCTTCGCTGAACACCGCCTCGCCATCGACTACCGCCGACACCTTCCGGTCCGACGCGCCCAAATCGAAGCCAATGCGGCAGCCCTCAAGGTGCCGGCCGAGGGGCTGGCTCGTCTCCCGGGCGGGCGGCACGTCCGCCGGGTCGCAGGGCGCCACGGTGAACTCTTGCTCGTACACTTCTCGCCCCATGAAATGGGCGTCGAAGCTCCGGGGACCGTCCGCGCTGTAGCACACGGCGATATGCTCGCCCACCGCCCTGGGGCCGCCGATGTACACCTTCCAACCGCCCCGCTGCCACAGCAGAAACTTCACGAGCCGCTCCACATAGGGCAGATTCGCGCCCGCCTTGGGGTGATCGGGCGCGTACACCATCGTCTCGTAGCGGGAGATGGAGCCGTTGACGCGCTCCAGGCCTATCACCAACGGCGCACCCATCCCGGATTCCGCGACATCCTCGCGGAAAGCCTTGTTCGCCAGGACGGCGGGCCGGAATCCCTCGTCCAAGGGCGGCGAAACGGCCGGCGCCACGAGCCGGAAGTCCTTGTCCATGTGAAACTCCCCCTTTCATATGAATGCAGAAATGCATGCGCGGAAGGCCGCGGTTGCGGGGTCAAAACATACGCGGCGGGAAGGACGCCTCGCGCCGGACGGACACGCCGCCGGCGGGCCGGGGTTGGTCGCTGTGGAAGGTCCACGCCGCTGAGGTTCAATGCCGCGGGCACTATAGCACAAGGGGAACCGCCCCGGAAAACCGGACCCGCCGGGGCCTCTTCGAGCATAGCGTACGGTTTCGGGAGTCACTAAACGCGAATGGGAGGCTGTGTGGTCTTCAGGCGAAAGCCGCCGGCGATCTCACTGGGGTTATACATTCTTGTCTCCGGTCAGCTTGATTTCATGCGGTCGCTTAGCGCCCGCCAGTTCTCGCATGACCATTTCAGCGACGGAGGTAGGTCATCAATGGGTTTTCGTTCTCTGCACTGCTTTGCCAATTTCCTAGCGGCATCGGCCGCCTCGCGGTTGCTTACTCTCGGTCCCTCTTCGGATTCGTTCGTTTTTCCGTCTCGCAAGTACTCAATCCAATTCTCCAGCCGGTCTTTCGGAAAGATGAATACGATACGGTCAAAGTCTTCCCGGCGAATCCCGCGACGTTGAGCCTCTTCCCAGAACAGCGCCTTCAGCGCCTCGCTGTCCGGGCAGTCGTCGTCGCAGTCAGCCCATACCATCAGCGTCGTGTTTCCGCCCGTCGCCTGGCATGCTCGTAGTTCCGCGGGCATCCTCTCGATGACGCCTTTCCTGTTACCACGGGGATCGATTCGTACGATGTTGTTCCCCGAAGGTCTTACCCACTTCGGCTTAAGTGACCTGATTAGACAATTGATGAATATGGGATCAATACTGCTGCCTTGCTGACCCTCGCACAAACACACGATCTGTGTCCGGCTAGCCACGGACCCACCCCCGTGCGACTGCTTCCCCGGCCGTTATGCCATCGGGTACTTCGAGAGGGCCGATGCGTGTGGGCGAGGTGTGGTTGTCGCGCCACAAGTAGTGCCCGGTCTTCTGTCCGGAATTGGATAGAATCTCCGGATGGTGGGAGATCATGATGAGCTGGTGCTGGTCGTCCAGCAATTCGCGCATGGCCAACACCCAGGGTTGTAACTCGGGCAAGCCGACAAAGTTGTCCGGTTCGTCGATGAGCACCGTGTGCGCCGCCCCTGTCTCGACGGCAGCGCGCAACATGTACAATGCGACGAGGGCTCGCTCTCCATCCGAGAGCTGTTCAAAAAACAGTAACACCGGTTTGCCCCCATCGGGTTCGAACCGCAATCGCAACGCTTTCGCGTTCATTCCTACATCCACAAGAGTGAACGAACGAAAATCAGGCCAAATGTCCTTCAGCGAATCACGAAGCGCATCGGTCCATTCTTGCTCCTGATAAAGCGACCGGTACCAAGATGTAAGATTAAGCATCGATAAGTCGGGATGGCGCGCCTCCGCCCGGCTCTCCCGCTCCATGTCGCGTGGATTGGGGCGGAGAATCATCAGCTTTGCGACTGCCTCTTGCAATGACTTCAGCTTGTCAAGGCTGCCACGCGGTTGGATTGCGGCCAATGCCGCCTGACGCCAATCCAACGGAAATCCTGTACGGCTCCCGTCATGCTTCCGAAACGTTACTCCATCGATGTCGCGCTCAAACAAGGTTTGATCACCGCACAAAGCCCGCTCATGAATGATGCGCGGCTTTTCAAAGTCCGCCACTTGTTCGATGTGAACGACATACTCAAACAACTGCCCTTCGACGTCTAAGGCCAACTCGAACTCTTGCGTCGTGCTTTGGAGCCATTCAGTGAACTCAAGCCGGGGGATGTCACACTCGCCGGTCCCTCCGAGTACGCCGGCGCCAGTTCCCAGGCTTCGCAGCATACGGAGTGCGTCGAACACCGAGCTCTTGCCAGCCCCGTTTGGCCCGCACAGCACGCCGAACGAATCCAGCTTAGCCTCAAACGCCACCAAGCATCGGAAATTGTTAACATACAGTCGAGTAATCATGGGAGAATCCTACGCTCGGCCATTACAGGCGCTGGTCTTGCGTACCGTTGCCGCAGAGATGGAGACCCTGTTCACATCTCTTGACAGGATCTCCGGAAAAGTGAGTTGTTCCAGTGTGTCAGAGAGCCGTTTGGCGCCTCGGCCCATTGTAGCAGGCGGGGAATGTTACAGGCATGCCGCACTGGGCCGATCCGCGACAGCGGGGCACGGTTCCGCCGACGCAGTCCGTCGATGGAGGCGCACGCCACCAGCATGCGTGCAAGTAACGCACAGCCCTCCGGCTTATGGCCGTGATATTGGTGACGCCTCCGGACTGCGGTTCGTTGGGCGGAATTGGGGGTTTGGGGGCGTTTTGCGTCCGAGCCTTTCGGGGCTAGTCCTTCGCCCAGGCTCCCCCGTCCCCGCCCTTGGGCGGCGACGGGGGTCGGGTCTGCGGGAATCGCGCGAATTAGGGGATTCGAGGGCCTTCTCAGCCCTAGGCGCCCCCACGGCTTGCTCGGCTCAAGCGCCGCGGGGGTGGGTTCAACGTCCGTTAGGCAGCGCTGCCCGCCACCTCGTGGATGCCGTCGGCGTAGATGGCGTGATGGCTCGCGGACCATTGCGCCTCTCCGTTGTCGACGAGAATGAGCTGCGGCGACTTGTGCGTCAGGTCCAGGTCCTCCGCGATGGCGTTGGACACGGGACGTGACTCGATGACCTTGACCATGTGCATGGGCGGTCCGTCGCTGCGTTCCCAGAGGTAGCTTTGCACGGCGTCGTAGGCCTCCCCGCTGATGGGGCAGGCCGTGCTGTGCTTGAAGATGAACTGAGGCGTCTCCTCCGACGCGGCGAGGCAGGCCCGCCATTCCTCCAATGTGCGGAGCTCTACCATGGTGTGTGCGTCCGATGCGTTCATTGCCGGGCTCCTCCTTCAGTGTTAGCTGTTCCGGCTGTGCCTCGTTCGCAGGTGGACTCCCGGCCCGCTCCGGGAGCCCCCTCCACTGAGCCCTTTATAGTACTCCATTTCCAGGATTGAGATCACATTTTTCACCAGTGAATTAATGCCAGCCAGCGCCGTAACACGTGAACCGCCGTCAACGCGCTTCCAGGGGGCGTTGCCGCTGTGGTACAACTGGCACTGGGGGCCGGAGCGTGCGGATGGGCCGCCGCGCCGGCGATTGACCGAAGTCCAGCCCCGGGGGTGAGGGAGGGAGTTTGGCATGACCTGTTTGCTGGGGCTGCTCGCCCTATTCTTTCCGCGCATCGCGTTGATTTTCATGTGGCTGGGCGGGTATGGCGCGGCGGCGTTTGAGACCGTGCTGTGGCCCTTGCTCGGTTTCTTGTTCATGCCCTTCACGACTTGTGGCTACGCCATCGCGGCCAACGAGTTCGGCGGCCTGCATGGGGCGGGCCTCGCGGTGGTCATTCTCGGCGTGATCTTGGACGTCGGCAGCAGCGGCTTTGGCATCGAACGGAGCCGACGGTACCGCCGGCCGTGAACGCGGCCCTCCCGCTGGTTGAGCACACAGAGATTTGAAGGAGGTTCACACTCATGCAGCGCATTGGCGTCATCATGGCTGGCGGCTCTGGGGAACGGTTCTGGCCTGTGTCCCGGCGGCTCCGGCCCAAGCAGTTGTTACGGCTAACCAGCCCCGACGAGACGATGTTGCAGGAGGCGGTGTCCCGGCTCGCGCCGATCATTCCTCCCGATCACGTATACGCGGTCACCGGGGAGCATCTCGTGGCGCCCATCCGTGCGGGAAGCACAGGTCTGCCCGACGCCAATGTGATCGCCGAGCCGGCGAAGCGCAACACCTCGGGCGCTCTGGCCTATGCGGCCGCCCACGCCTTGGCGCGTTACGGCGGCGATGGAAGCGACATCACCATGGCCGTGGTGACGGCGGACCATCGCATCGGCGATCCGGACCGGTTTCGCGCCGTCATCGGCCGCGCCATGGACGCCGCCGAAAGCCACGGGGCCTTGGTCACGCTCGGCGTGAAGCCTTCCCGCGCGGAGACCGGCTATGGCTACATGCAGCGGGGCGCAAGCTTGGAGTCGCGGGACGGCGTGCCCCTCTATGAGGTGCGGGCCTTCTTCGAGAAACCGGGCGCCGAGGCCGCCCACACCTTTGCAAACTCGGGGGAGCATTATTGGAATAGCGGCATGTTTTTCTGGACGATCGCCGTGTTCCTCCGCGAATTGGATACGGTCCGGCCCCAGTTGGCCGAAGCCGTGCGCGCCATGGCTAAGGCCATCGGCGACGGCAAGAACGAAGAAGTGCACGCCATATTCAACGCGTTGGAGGATATCTCCATCGACTACGCCCTGATGGAGCAGGCGGAGCGCGTGCTCATGGCGCCCGCCGACTTCCCGTGGGACGATGTCGGCGCCTGGACCGCCCTCGATCGGACAAAGCCGAAGGACGCGGAGGGGAACGTGACCGTTGGCGATCCCGTCCTCGTCGGCGCGCGGAATTGCATTGTGTACAACGATTCTAGCGCGGACAAGATGGCGGTGGCCGTGGTGGGTGCGGAGGATCTCATTGTGGCCGTGACAGAGGACGCTATCCTCGTCATGCCAAAGGACCAGACCCAAGACATCCGCGCGGTCGTGCGCAAGCTCCGGGAGCGCGGCGCTTCTCAGCTCTGAAGCCGTTTCGGCGCCGCCCGGCTCAGGTCCACCATGTAAGCGGCAGCGCGTCCCCCTCCGTGCTAAGGTGGATGCGGAACTTCGCCTGGCCGTGGGCCGCGGTGAGCTTCACCAGGACCGTGTTCTTGCCTTGGCGCACGGTCACGGTCACGGGCTCGGCGTTGGCCAAGCCGGGCTCCTCCGGCGCGGCCCCGGACTCGTAAACCAGCGCGCCGTTGAACCACAGCTTGACGGGACCCGTGGCCTCGATGGCGAGTTGGCCGCTGGCGCGCTGGGAGCACTTCGCTTCCGAGTAAGCGTAGGCGGTTCCCGTGGCGACGCAGGGGTGCGGGCCCATGCCGGGGGCGGCGGCTTCAAGGAGATCCACGGCGTGGCCCTCCCGGACATGGGAATGCCAAGGCCGCCAACGGACTTCTCCGAAGGCGCCTGTATAGGCGGCCTCGAAATCAAGCTGCTCGTCCGGCGGATAGGCCGTTCCGTGGCCTTCGCCGTTGGGGTTGGGAAACACGCCCGCCGTGATCCACCGCCGCGTCTCATGGGCGCGGGCGGCCTTGAGCCATTTCACCGCCGCGGTGTAGACGGGCAGGCGTCCCTCGCCCGCCGTGGTTCCGCTCGCGGCGTAGCGAACGAGATTCACGAACAGCCGCGCCGCCGCCGGGTCGTGGGGGAGGTGCTCCATGATCCGGAACTGCACGAAGATGACGCGTCCGCGTCCGAAAGATCGAACGAGGATCGTGTCGCTCCACCAGGGCGCGCTGTCCCAGGCTTCGGGCGCCTTGTCCGCCCCCTGGGACGGATCGAAGACGCCGCTGACGAGTTCCGCGCTCATGTCGTTGAACGCGCGCCGCGGCAGGAGATGGGCCCAAGCCCCGCCCAAGGCGCCCTCGGCGGGCAGCTCCGCGAAGACGGGGTGGGCGTGGGCGTAGTGAATCGGACTGTCCGCTCCGGTGGGCAACGGGCGGGACGGCGCGCGCAGGCTGGCCTCGGCTTCCTCCGCGAAGGCGTCCCAGTCGGGAGGCGGCTCGAACACGAGGGCCGCCGCCCCATCCTCCACTTGGGAGAGCACTTGGGCCAGATCCTCGGCGGGGTAGGCCCGGATCGTGTTGGCCAAGGGCGGGACGATATGCACGCGCGCCCGAGGCGACGCCGGCTTGACCAGCGGTTGGAGTTGGGCCTTGTATCCGCCTTGGGCTGCCCCCGCCAAGAAGACGTCTTCTTTCTTTTCCAAGGCGAGCACGGGAAATACGTGAAAGGGCGCGCTTCCTTCGGCCAGCATGCGCGCGCCTTTGCCAATGCGCGCGATGAAGCGGTGGGGTCCCGGGGATCCGGAGCCCG
>SLHB01000410.1 GCA_007136375.1 Candidatus Hydrogenedentota bacterium | reverse complement strand
TTCCGCCAGCTCCGCGCGGAGCTTCGCCCGGCCCCGGGCCAGGTGGGTCATCACCGTGCCCTTGGGGATGCCGAGGATGGCGGCGATCTCTTTGTAAGAGAACCGCTCCACCGCCCGGAGCAGGAGGCATGATCGCTCCACCGTGCGGAGCTTGCGCATGGCGCGATAGACCTCCTCGCCGCATTCCTCCAGGAACGCGCTGGGGTCGCGCGTCAAGTCGCCGTAGGCCTTCTCTCCGGGCGTCTCCGCCGGTTCGTTGACGCCGTCCAAGGGTTCGGGCGTGCGCAGCGTCTCGCGGTTGGCCACGAAGCACTTGTTCGTGAGAATGCGGAACATCCAAGCGCGAAAGTTGGAGTGCGGCGTGTACTTGTGGCGGTTCTCATAGGCCGCCGTGACCGCCGCGGAGAAAACGTCGTCGGCCTTGCCCGAATCCCATACGTTTCTATAGACATACCGGTAGAATTCGTCCCGGTGTTTATGGATTTTTTCCAGAAATTCGTCCATGGCCCCCGGCCCTGTCTCCCGGTTGCTTGCGTCCGCGTCGCCGCCTTTTCGGTCCGTTCCTGGCAGATGTATTCAGGGGCGCGGACAGCCAATGTCACGGGATCGCCCGGCCGCGGCGTGGAGCGGCGGGACAGTCCCGTCCGTCTTCAGTCCTTGGCGCTGTCCGTTTCGTCTTCAGCGCTCTCGGATGGTTCGGCGGGAGCGTCTTCCGGCGTGGCGCCGCCAGCCGGCGGCTCCACGGGATGCTTCGGCGCGCCGAGGGCGCGGCGGCGCATTTCGTTGAGGGTGACGAGGAGAGACGAAAACAGGCGGATGAGTATCAGGATCGCAAGGAAGATCCCTACGTTGAGGGCGGGATGCAGGGCTTGAAAGGCGAACAAGAGCACGCCGGTGAGGAATAGGATGGAGAAGCCGAGCAGGCCGAGGAGGGCCCACAGCGCTTTCGGAGGAGGTTCGTCCATGGTTCGCTGATTCGCGTCCTTGTGTGTGTCGTCAACGGCTTGAGATTCTCAGGATAGCGCTCCGCGCCGGGGTTTTCAAAAGGCGCGGGCGCCGTCATGTCCCCTGCGCGGCGTCCGCGGCCCTGCCCGCGCGGGACGGCAAGGGCGGCAACGGCTCGGGCAACACGCCCTTCGCCTTACGCCACATAATAATGCCCTCGATGATCATCCAGATCTGGAGGATCTCCACCGCCACGCCCACGCCGACGAGGAGCCAGTTTCCGTCTTGGGCCCAGTTCACGATCTGGATGCACATGGCGCTGGCGGGCAACACGATCATGAGCACCAGCGGCGCCGCGAGAAACCAGACGGGCTTGCTGTGACGGATGAGGAAGAAGGCGATGACCAAGAAGGCGAGTCCCGCCAAGAGCTGGTTCGTCGCGCCGAAGAGAGGCCACAGGATGAGGCCGCCGCTTCCCGGTCCGCTGGGGCCTGGCAGGAAGGCGAGGAAACCGGCCGTCACCACGGCGACCGCCGTCGCCACGTACTTATTGCCCAACGCGGGAACGTGGACGGCTTGGCTGATCTCCTGCACGACGTAGCGTTGCAAGCGCGTGCCTGTGTCCAAGGTGGTCGCGGCGAAACAGGCGACCATGACGGCGACGACGCCGATGGCGAACTCCAGGGGGATGCCCAGGCTGGCGATCATGTTCGCGCCCCCCTCGACAAAGGCGGCGACCTGATTGGCGAGCTGCATGCCGCCCCAGCTTCCGCCGTAGTAATGGTTAAACGCGGCGGCGCCCGTCAGCGCGGCCCCATCCGCGCCCGTGATGGGGACGATTTGGCCGCCCTCCGTGTTGTAGATGCCCATGCCCAGTCCGGCGCAGCAGGCCAGGATGACCAATACGGCGAGGCCGCCTTCCAGGAGCATGGCGCCGTAGCCGACGAACTGGGCGTCGCCTTCGTTCCGCAGTTGTTTCGAGGACGTGCCGGAGGATACCAGGCAATGAAACCCCGAGATGGCGCCGCAGGCGATGGTGATGAACAGGAAGGGGATGATGAACGGCGCGTCGGCGGGCGGATTGGCGTTATAGGCGGGCGCGGCCAATTCCGGCCGGGCTACGAGGATGCCGCCGAAGAGGAGGATGATCGCCACGAAAAGCTGATGGGAGTTGATGTAGTCCCGGGGCTGCAAGAGGGTCCATACGGGCAGGATGCTGGCCACAAAACAGTAGGCCAAAAGCACAATGGTCCAGATGACCACGGTGGAGCGCAAGGCCTCGCCCATGGTGGCCCCCTCGCCGGGGAACAACTCCAGGCCGGCGAAGGTGATGGGCAGGTGGTAGGCGCCCACGTACACCGCGCCGTAGACCACCGCCAAACCCAGGAGCGAGGGGATCACGAGGGACCCGCCCCGCTTCCGGATCCAGAACCCGAGGGCGATGGCGGCGGGCATGGCGATCCACACCGACAACACCGTCTGTGGATAGACGGAGAACAGCACCGCGATGACCAAGCCGAAGATGGCGATGACCACCATGAGCACGAAGAAAAGGATGAGCAGAAACAGGATGCGGGCGCGCTTGGAGATCATCCGTCCCGCCGCGTCGCCGAGGGTCTGACCCCGGGAGCGCATGGAGACGACCAGGCTGCCGAGATCGTGGACGGCGCCGATGAAGATGGAGCCAAACACGACCCAGAGCAGTGCGGGCAGCCAGCCCCAGAACACGGCGATAGCCGGCCCCACGACGGGGCCTGTCCCCGCGATAGACGTGAAGTGGTGTCCGAAGACGATGTGCTTCCGCGTCGGCACGTAGTCGACGCCGTCTTCCAACTCCTTCGAGGGGGCGGGATTGTCCGGCGACACGCCGAATACCCGGCGGGCGAGGTACCGCCCATAGGTGTGGTACGCGACGATGAAGCCGAAGAACGACAGAATCGCGACGATCAAGGTGTCCATGATGGGTTGCCTGTTCGCTGTGGCTCGCGCCCGTCCTCTTGCTGATCCGCTGGCGCGGGTTAGTAGTTCTCCGGCTCGCCCATTTCGCCTTCAAGCCGGGAGAGCAACACAGATCCGGTGGCGTCGCCGTTGATGTTCACGACGGTGCGGCACATGTCGAGGAACCGGTCCACGCCGAGGACGATGCCGACGCCCGCGATGGGCAGGCCCACGGAGGCGAGGACGATGCTCATGAGGCCGACGCTTGCGCCGGGGATGCCCGCCGTGCCGATGCTTACCATGACCGCGGTCAGGAACACAAGGAACTGTTCCGGCAGCGTGAGTCCGATGCCGTACACCTGGGCGATGAACAGCACCGCCACGGCCTGATAGAGGGCCGTGCCGTCCATGTTAATGGTCGCGCCCAGGGGGAGCATGAAGCTGCTGATCCGCTTGCTCGCGCCGACCCGCCGCGTGGCGCAATCCATGGTGACGGGCAGGGTCGCCGAGCTGCTGGAGCTGCTGAAGGCTAATTGAATGGCCGGCGCCATGCCCCGCAGGAACACCTTCGGCGAGGTTCCGCCAAGCGTGGGAACCACCACGAAGACCAACACGGCGAAGTGGAGGGTCAGCGCCAGTATCACCGTGGCCACGTACAGGCCGAGCATGGGAATGTACTCCAGCCCCATGGTGGCCACCACGCCGCCCATCAGCGCGAATACGCCGATGGGCGCCAGGCGCATGATCCACAGCACCAATTGGACGATGGCCTTGTCGATGGCCTGGAAGAAACGGAGCGCGGGCTCGGTCTCTTTGCCGACTGCCGCCATGACGGCGCCCAGGAGGATGGACGCGAAGATGATGGGGATGATGGGGATCGCGCCGATGTTGATGTGAGGGACGATCTGCGGAAGGACGTTGTCCTGGATTTGCGAGCCCAGGGTGGCTTCCCGTTCCTCCTCGGCTTCCTCCATCGCCGCGACCCGATCCTCTAGATCCTCTTGACCCGCGCCGGGACGTATCACGTTCACGCAGAGTAACCCGATGAAGACGGCCACGGCGGTCGTGCAACAGTAATAGCCCAAGGTCTTCGCGCCCAGGCCGCCCAGCCGCTTTACGTCTCCGATATTCGCTACGCCGGAGATGATGGACGCGATGATCAAAGGCAGGATCACCATGGTCAAGAGCTGGATGAAGAGGGTTCCGAAGATGCCGAAGTAGTCCGTGACCAAGGCCATCTGGTCCATGGCCGTGAGGCCCCATCCCGCCAGCAGACCCAGGAGCATGCCCCAGAAAATCTGCATGGGCAGTTGGAAATAGTGGGGAAGTATGTAGAAAAACAGGAAGAAGACGCCGAAAAACAGGGCGGAATGTCCCAGCGCCGGGAAGAACGGCGGCGCGCCCTCCTCCGGCCACACCGAGCCCACGCCCAGGAAGAGAGCCAACGCCAGCCACGCCGCCAAAGGGCCTATACGGATATTCATGACGCTCCTTCCGCCGGTTGTTCCGGGTCATGCCGCCGGGGGACGCCGCGCGCGTCACGCGCCGCCGACGTACAGCCTTATGGTTGAAATCCAGAAGCGTATGGGGCGCTCATTGGCTGAGCACCCGTTGGCGCCATTCTGCCAGCTCTTCGCTCGTCATGCCGTCCCGCTCCAGCCGCATCTCCCGCAGGTCTTGCTCGGTTTGGCGAATGGGATCGCTGAATACGGCGTAGAAGGACAGGAGGATGGTGGCGCCGGCGAGTACGATGCCGCCAATGCAGCGCGGCCGCTGTTCCGGCGGCTCTTCTTCGGAGTGAAGTCCGATAACCGCCCACAGAATGGCCATGCCCGGTACGGCCAGGAGGACCAAGGGGGTGTACAGGACCGTGTCGCCCGGCAGGATAAGCCGGCGCAGGCTGGGAAAGACGAGGAGCAGCAGAACGGCGGCCGCGCCAAAAGAAGCCACCTGGAGGCTGAGCTTCCACGCGGGCGGCGGCTGCCAGCCCCCGAGTACGGGCCGCTCTTCGGCCTCTTCTTCCTCGCCTTCCCCTTCGTGGGCCCCCACGCCCGCAAGCTCCGCGCCGCCGAGGCCCGCGAACGTCGTATCTTCGCCCATGCCGTAACGAACGTCAAAACACCCTTCGCAGAAGACCTTTCCGCTGCGGGAACGGTTTATGTGCTCGGGACACAGCGCTTTCCCGCATTCCCCGCACGTCTCCGCGCACTCCTCGCACAGGAGCATTTGACATTCTTTGCAAAAGCCGGACGAACTCCGGGCTTCACAGACCGCGCATTCCATACGAGCTTGCCGCCTTTCTCACCCCGATAGGTTCTGAAAGGCCCAAATCTAGCACAGCCCCGGCGCCCTTGCCAACAAGGCGGGCGGGGCGGGCTCGGGCGCGGCGGGGGCAGATGGAGGATGGAGGGAACAAGCGCCGGGGATAAGGGGCGATGGGGTCTTAACTGTTAATTGCCAACAGAAAACATTCGCATTCGATTCCCATTCAAATGTCAAAGTTCGCTATTCGTAGCAATTTGGAGCAGTATATCGTTATATCTTCACTTCAATTGGGGAGATTTCTCTGGCGTGGCCGGAGAATGGCGGCGTGTCCAGTTCCCGGGGGGCGCCTTGACGGCGGTGCATTCAGGCGTTGGCCGCGAGCTGGCGGCGTCTGATGCAAAGATAAAGGACCCATTTGGCATGCATGAATCGATTTGGACGCGCGTGATAGGGGCGGTCATGTTGGCGGCGGCCCCATTGACCGCGTTCGGCGCGGCGGATGACGTGGCCCCCATCCGGGCCGAGCAAGTAATCGCCGGCGATGCGGAGAGCGGTTTTTTCGGGCAGTACGGCGTATCGGCTGGGATTGACATGGTCTACACCGTTGAGCGCGAAGACTTCGTCGATCCCGGCGCCTCGCCCCGTCTAATAGCCCTCCATCCGGACGGCGAAGAAGCCTGGTCTCAACCCTTGGAGGACCCTCGCCAGGCGCCCGCGGTTGGCCCCGGGGCGGTGTATGTCGCGGACGACGACTGGCTCCGCGCGTTCAACCCGGACACCGGCGCGCCCCTGTGGGACGCCGGCGTCGACAACATCTACCGCGCCTCGCCCGTGGCGGGCGGCGAAAACGTCTACGTCCTCGTGGGCCCGTGCTGCGATGTCGATGTGCATGCGTACAGCGCCAGCGATGGCGCGTTTCAGTGGTCGGCCGCCCTCGCTTTCTCGTCCTCTTCCGCGTTCATGACCGAAGCGGACGGCGTGTTGTACGCGGGAGACGCCAGCCGGTCCAAGGCGGAGGACGCGGGGCCGCTCACGGCCTTCGACGGGGCGACCGGCGAGGTCCTGTGGCAACGGGATCTCGGCGGGAACCTGCTGACGGATCCCCTCGTCAGCGGCGGTATGGTATACGCCAGCGTCGGGGCATCCGGCGCGGGCATGTACGCCGTCAACGCGTCGACCGGCGCGATCCATTGGTATACGCCGATGAACGACGGAGAAAACGGCACAACCCGGCCCTTGCCGTCCCAAGCCGCCCCGGCGGCGCGCGACGGCGTCGTCTATACGGTGAATGGCCACACCCTCCACGGGCTGGACGCGGCGACGGGTCACGAACTGCACCGCCATCGCGCGGGCAACGACATTATGGCCCTCGCCCTGGATGATTATCTCTACGTGTCTATTACCGACGGTTCCCATCCCCAGCAAGTCCGGGGCGGGCGCATTGAAGCCTTGGATATGACGCTCGAAACCGTCTGGCGCTACGATTTCCCCATGCAGTGGGACGCCGCCGGGAACAACCGCATCGATTCAGCCGCGGCAATCTCCCTCGCGTCCGCTGGCGGGAACCTGTTCGCGTCCGTGAACGCGGACGGCGATTACACGCTCCACCGCTTTGGCCCGGGCTCCGTCGTGATCGATTCGGTCACGGCGCCCGCGGCCGTCGCCTCGGACGGAAGCATCGCCGCGGAAATAGCCGTGACAAATCCCGGCGCCGGTTCCGTGGACTACGCGGTGGACGTCCACGTGTTCAGTCCCTTCTCGCCGGTTGTGCCCGAGCCCATCATCCTCGAGGGTTCGCTCGGAGCCGGGGCCAGCGAGGTCCTGACGGCGGAAATCCCGGCGCCGCAAGCCGGCGAATACCGCATCGCGGCGGCCGAGGCGGGCGCCCATCCGGCGCTTCCCGCCGGCGCCGTGAAGTCAACCCTCGTCGCCGCCAACCACGGCGGCGCGGAGGACGGCGATTGGCCCCATCCCGGGCACGATGAATCCTGGGCGGGTTACAACCCCAACGGAACGGGACCGGCGGGCCCGATGGAGCAAAACCTGCGGGTACCGATTGACAACTTCCCGGGCGACCCCGTCATCGTGGGCGACACCGTCTTCATAACGAGCACCAGCCTCCCCTCGACGGGTATCCATTCCTACAATCTCGTGACCGGCGAGCCCGGCTGGAACGCCCCGGCCCCCGAGGGCACGGGCTACTTGTCGCTCACCGCCCA